>JABDPH010000068.1 GCA_013042925.1 Eudoraea sp. | reverse complement strand
GTACCGGTTACAGCCGTGTCATTGGCAAGGGTAAAGTCAAAGACTATTGGGGTTTAAAGGAAGACGCGAATTCCATAGCCAAATTTATAAGACAATGGGTAACAAAAAATAATCGCTGGTTTTCACCTAAATATATTGCCGGTGAAAGTTTTGGGACGGTAAGAGCGGCTGCTGTAGCCAATGCACTGGAAGAAGGGGGTCAGAACATGTCATTAAATGGTTTAATCCTTATTTCTCAAGCCCTGGATTATGCGGGCTCAACATCCGTTCACGACAATATAACTTCTTACCTGACATACCTGCCCAGCATGGCTGCAACCGCCTGGTACCACAAAAAAGCAGGCCAAGGAAAATCGCTTGAATCATTTATTGATGAATGCAGAAACTACACCTATGATTCATATGCCCCGGTACTATACAAAGGTTCATTGCTTAGTGCAGCCGAACAAAACAAAGTTGCAGAAAGACTAAGCTATTTCACCGGACTCAACAAGGCGTATATACTAAAGTCTAATCTTAGGATATTAATGCATCGCTTTCAAAAAGAATTACTTGCAGACCAGGGCTTGGCCATTGGCCGGCTAGATGGTCGTTTTATGGGTGAGGAAGTAGATGACTTAACTGATGGCCCGCATTTGGGAGACCCATCCAGCTTTCAGATAAGCGGGGCTTATACGGCCGCAATAAATCATTATATGTCCTCAGCTCTAAACGTAAGTATGGATCGTCCTTATATTACTTCCAATGATAAAGTTTACAAAAATTGGAATTGGAGAACTCTTCCGGAGGGAAAACAATGGGAGCCTTCCTTTGTTAATGTTACCCGAAAGTTGGCGGAGACCATGAGGCGTAACACCGAAATGAGAGTCATGGTTGCTAGTGGTTATTATGATTTGATTTGTCCGTTTTTTGATGCTGAGTATACCTATTCCCGCAATGGAATAGACAGAGAAAAAATAGAAATGACCTATTATGAGGGGGGCCATATGATGTATACCCACGAACCTGATTTCTTAAAATTGTCGAATGACATTCGGAAATTTTTGTCTAATTAAATGCAAACAAACACCTCACAACATAATATAAAAACAAAGATTGCCAGGAAATTAAACCATTTAAAACACAAAAGAAATGAAGTTTAAAACAATACTAATTATTGCACTAGTTACTATTTTAACGCCTCTAATAGGCAAGGCTACACCATTGCATCTTTCTAAAACAGCAAACTTCAATATAGATAAAGACCTGCTTTTAATTCAGTATGATTGCAAAACCGATGTGGATGACCTTCATTCCGTAGCTGCCTTTATTACGCTAATGTCCCATTCCAATTTTAAGAAAGTTAACTATCATGCGGTTGCAGGCACCTATGGCATTCAGGAAGGGCTGTATGTGCCCCCTAATGATCTATTTAAGCTTGCATTTGGTGACAACTGGACAGACGCACATAAAAATTTAGAAAGTGCTGTGGCACGGGTTAAAGAACTGGCTAAAAAAACCCTTGCAAACAAGGGCGATATTTGGATTGCAGACGCAGGACAATCCGATTTTTCCGCTGAACTTGTTAAAGCGCTTCAGGCAGATCTTCCAGAATTGAACATTTCGCAGCGCATTCATGTCGTTCAGCATAGCGATTGGAATGAAGAAGTTACCTCACCAGCCAGCCTGGATTTCGTGAAGAAAAATACTACCTATCATAAAATCCCCGATGGTAATGCTGTTGGAAACGGAACCCCGGGTTTTCGTACCCCGGATTATACCAACTGGAAAGATAAAATTAAGGACCCAAAGCTGGTTTCAATATGGCAGCTTGCTATTGACTTAGGAAATAAATACAATGGCAAAGAAGGGCGCTATAATAATGAAGCAATAGCTGCAGGTGGATTGGATTTCTCGGACCTTTCCGAAGTGTGCTGGATTCTGGGTATAGCCTATATTAAGGATACCGCACAGTTTTTTAGTCTTTATTCCAATTAAAAAAACACATTAAACATGTGGAAAGAGAAATTAAAAATATATGATGAATTAGTGGCCAAGTGCGAACGTTTTGAGAGGAAAGGAAAAACTATGCCCTACACATCCGCCAATGGTTATATGTTTTCATTATACAACAAAGCCTGTGAAATAGGAATACGGTTTTCTAAGGAAGTACAAAAAAAGTACATGGAAGAATATAATACAACAATTTATAAATCTTACAATGCTGTAATGCACGGTTATATTTTAATAACAGAGGAAATGCTTGGCGACCTTAACAATGTTGCTAAGCTATTAGATGAAAGCTATGATTACGTCATGAGCCTTGAACCAAAATAAATACTGCCGCGAACAAGGCTAAATTTCTATTTCTTGCAATACCCTGATATCCCGTGAGGAAGTACCTGATTGAATGGTGTAGCTGCCTTTTTCCAGGGCCCAATCAGATTTATCTTCATCCCAATAGCGCAAATCTGAAATAGGAATACTAAGTATAAGTTCTGCTGTTTCACCCGGTTCCAGGTTATGGGTTTTGGCAAAAGCTTTTAATTCCTGAACCGGCCGATCAATTGTTGAGTTGGGTTTGGAAACATAGATCTGTATTACTTCCTTCCCCATTTTATCGCCTATATTCTTCGCGGTAAGCTGCACATGGATGCTGTCATTTTGAACAGCTACAGCCATATCACTTAATTCAAAATCTGTATAGGAAAGTCCAAATCCGAATGGATAGGAAACCTCCGAGTTTACTTTATCAAAGTGGCGGTACCCAACATAAATTCCTTCTTCATAAATAGTGTAATCTTTATTGCGGACCTTTTCATCTTCCGGCACTTCACTGCTAAAGAACATTTCGCGGGGGTTAAAAGGTTCTCCATCTAGAGGAAAGTTGGCATTAGAAGCGTGATCATTTAAATGTATTGGAAAAGTCATAGGTAGTTTCCCACTGGGATTGATCTTTCCGCTTAAGATATCTGCCACTGAGTTTCCCCCTTCCTGTCCACCTTGCCAGGCAAGCAAGATAGCATCGGGCTGTTCTTTCCAGGAACTGGTCTCTATTACTCCTCCGATATTCATTACCACTATTACTTTTTTACCTGCCTCATGAAAGGCCAGACAGGTGCTTGCTATCATGTCTTGCTCCTCTTGTGATAAAAGGAAATCACCCTTTTCAACCCTGTCACCTCCTTCACCGCTGTTTCTGCCAATGGTAATAATGGCCACGTCTGCACTGGCAGCTGTTTGGTTCATTTGTTCTCTGGAAAGTTGCATTTCAGGTGGATCATAAGGTTCAAACATGGCGTTAAAACCTTCAGGTTTGATAAATGCCTCTTTGTTAGCTTCTTTATGTGCTTGAAATGCTTTCCTGGCTATTTCATTTACTTCATATCCCACATTCTTTAAGCCCTCTTCCAAAGAAACCGTATAAGCTTCGTTGACGTCGCCCGAGCCCGTTCCTCCTGCTATGAAATCATAGGATGTTACACCAAGCAGGGCTACATTTTTAGCATTTTGAATGGGAAGGGTATTCTCATTTTTAAGCAAAACCATTCCTTCTGAAGCCGATCTGCGTGTAATTTTTGCATGTGCCTCCAGGTCTGGGTTGTTTCCAAATTCATATTGCTGCATCTTCCTGGTTTCGAATATCAACCTTAGAATTCGTTTTACTGATGTGTTTATATCGTTGATAGACAATTCTCCTTTTTCTGCTGCCTCTGTAAGCGCTTTCCACTGTAGTTTGGTGCCCGGTTCTAACAGGTCGTTTCCGGCACTGATCTGAGCAGGCGCATTTTTACCCCCAAACCAATCAGACATGACTATACCTTTAAACCCCCAATCATCTCTTAAAGCACCGGTCATAAGATCCCTGCTTTCCGAGGTATAGATGCCGTTTACTTTGTTGTAAGAAGACATTATTGTCCATGGCTGAGATTTTTGCACAATGATTTCAAATCCTTTTAGATATATTTCTCTCAACGCCCGTTCAGAAATTATAACATCATTATTAAGACGTTTGGTTTCCTGGTTATTGGCAACAAAATGCTTTACCGAAGCACCTATCCCATTGGATTCTATTCCATTGACCATAGCTGCTCCTATATAACCCGTTAGCATAGGGTCTTCTGAATAATATTCAAAATTTCTGCCACAGAAAGGGTGTCGCATAATATTAGCTCCGGGGCCCAGAATTACATCTATCCCATATTCAAGGGCTTCTTTTCCCATAGCCGCTCCAACTTCTTCAACCAGGTCCACATTCCAGGTAGAAGACAGCAATGTACCGATTGGAAAGGCTGTACAATAATATGTTTGATCATCACCTTCACGTGTTGGTGCAATTCTCAATCCCGCTGGGCCGTCAGATAAATAAATGGTTGGCAATCCTAATCGCGGTGTTGGAACTATGGTGCCAACAGCCCCGGCAATTCCTTCGCCAGGCTCAACCCTGCCAAGAGCAGAAGCTAATCCGGATCCTTTGAGCAAATGTATTTTTTCCTCTAGTGTCATTAGAGAAAGGACATCTGTAACTCTTTCCTCAATGGTTCTGCGTTCATCTTCATAAATATCAAGTTTACCGTTGCCATTTCGATCTAAAAATCGGTATCCATCAATGGTTATTTCATTGATATCAACATTCTCAGAATAATCCTTTTCAAAATTGAGAAAAGTTGAATTTACCCAAATCCAACTTCCTATTGCCAACAGAATAATTAGAACTAGTAATGATGTAAGGGTGATTAAGGTGATTTTAACTGGTTTCTTCATGTTCTCGCTTATATTTGTGTAAGTTGGAGCACTATAAATTTATGAAAATTTAGAAGACAAATGCCACAAAGAATCTCCTTGGAATCCCATTTAGATTTAAACTAAAGTGAGCTCGCTTGAATTGTAAAAATATTACATAATGGGGCTCAGGTTTCATTCGTTTAAAGTTGTCCTCGGCAAATCAATAAAAACCAGATATAACATGAAAAAACAAACACTGCGGTACCTTTTTATTCTCTTTTCAATTTCCTCGATATTCGGACAATCACCTGAACAGGAGAAAATAGATTTGATTGAAGCCAGGGCAATAGTAGATAGCCTTGATAAAAAATTTTCAAAACATTTTTTCGAGGGAGATTCCTTAGCATTGTACAATATGTATGCAAAAGGAGCTTACTTTGGCACATCAAAAGGGAAGGATATTCTCTCATCATGGGGTGGACAAATACGCTATTCAATTGAAAATGATATGCCCAATTTGCTATTTACAACAACTTCACTTACCACAGATAATGAATTTTTATTTGAATTGGGGAAATACCAAATGAAGGATAGTAAAGGTAATTTAAAAGGAGAAGGTAAATATTTATTGGTTTGGAAACAGGAAGATGGG
>JABDPH010000067.1 GCA_013042925.1 Eudoraea sp. | reverse complement strand
GTTGTACAACAGGATTTCCCAATAATGAAATCAGACTGTTTAAAAGTAATAAAATTTAAAGTAGGGGAGAGACCAGGCAAAATTATAGCTGTTATCCTGAAGTTATTCTGCAGTTTTGATGATATTCAATAATTTTTCCTGCGCTTTAGAAAAATGAGCAGTAACATTAGGAATTTCCGCATTCTGATAGTTGTTTTTCACAATTCTATCCGAGACTTTTAATGCTTCCAGCAGCTTCCTGGCCGCTTGAATTTTGGAGTTTACCGATGTACTACCAATCTCATAAAACCAAATAGGTGAACTTTCTGCAAACGGGTAGCTGTCCATCATGGGCCAATCACTTTTACCTCCGGAAACCCGTGCTGTTACCCAACCTCCTTCAGGAATTTCAATAGAACCCTTGTAGGATTCACTGTGGCTACCTTTACTTTTTTTAGTCCAGACCACTTTTCCGTTGACGAATATTTCCACTTTCTCATAAGGAACAGGGGAATATACGTTTAGCAGCCAACTTGCCTTACTTTTTTTGGAGGTCACAACGCCACCTACCTCATTATCATCTACAGAAAATAAAAGCTGCGGGCCATTGCTAACAAAACTCCTGCCTTTTTTTAGAGCGTCTAAGAAACTTTGCTCCGTTAATGCTCCCTCAGGTTTTACGTATACTCTGGTGGCTCCAACAGCCATAGTTCTGTAATAGTCGTTCATTACATCACTACCTGCAGACATTGCAATTGGAATGCCCAAGTTGAGAAACTCGTGCCAAAGCGCGGAAGTCCCTATTTCATCTGTCCATAAACACCCCAATTCCAAAATATCCACCTCTTGTAGAACAGCGTCCGCTATCAATGATTTTGGAATGGCCCCGGCTGCTCCTTCTTTAAATGGATCTCGAACGGCTACCGGATGTACATAGCCAGACACCGCACCTTTTTCTCGCGCAAATCGCAACGGTTCGGCATTTAAACGGTCGTCACTTCCATATATATCGTAGGAAGGACCCCATACCCAGGGCCAGAAGAGTTCTTTGGTTCCGATTATATTTAAATGACCAAAAAAATGTGAACGAATCTCTTGTCCGAACCTTAAGATCGGGGTTCCTTCATTTTTCCAAAGTAACAAATCCTGCTCCAGAAACCGATTACCTAAATTAGCCACCAAAGGGTAGCCAATAGTTATGCCCTCGGCTTTAAGATCTATAAGAATATCTTCAGGATCTAATTGGTTGGTGCCACCATAGTTAAGATGAAAATGATTATCCGCCGCATACCAACCTTCTTTGTTTGCGTCCCATATCATTGTCAGGTCTATTTCCGTTCCCGTAGTACCCTCACCTATCTCAATATTCTGAACGTGTTTGGCAGTTGAAAACCCGTGGGCAGCCGTAATGGTAAGTTCTCCAATGGGTGCTTCTATTTCAATTTCTCCCGGGGAATAGAAAAACACTAATCCATTTTGCCCTTCAGAATGAATAACTCCTTTATTGGGAATAATGGGGTGTCCGTTGCTATGGGTAATATTCAACCTAACCGCTTCTGTTTTTCCATCTACTTTGCTGTGGATCTTGAGTTTGCCGGTAGCTGTTCCCCAATTCCAATTTTTTATAGCCAGAATTTCTGGTAAACCGCCGTTGATACTGATTCGCTTTAGTTCAGAGATTTCATTTTCATTGTATTCTGCAAAATAGACCCAGCAACCGTCATAGCTAAATTTAGGGGCTAAAGGAAGGCCTTTGCTTTTAGTAAGGAGCATTCTGCTTTTGGGAATAGTTATGTTTAGCAATCGAAGCTCGTAATCATCACCATTGGGCCAGGTATAAGCTAAAGTTGTATTATCAGGTGAAAGTGTAAAAGCCGCTTGAGACGCAAAGTTTTCTTCGGCCAGAGGGGTAGATGTGTTTTCAGCAATATCTAACAATTCTATAGAATCATAGGAAAACCCGCTTTTCTTTAGGTATACTATTTTGTCACCTTCAAGTGTTGGAACAGGAAGTCTCTCAAGGCTCTTTTCTTGAGTAAGAATACTAATTTCTGATGAAGAAAGATTTATTTTCCAAAGATCGAAGGACCCATTTTTAGCAGAGGAGTAATACACAAAGTCGCCTGATGTTGAAAAAACAGGGTCTAAGTCCAAAGCTTCTGTGTCAATAAGAATGGTTTCTTTTTTTGAAAGAAGGTCTAGTAGAACAATTTGGGTGTCTGAGCCATTGTCCCTGACAAAAACGATTTGCTCTCCATTGGGAGACCAATTTGGCCTGGAATCAATGCCTCCGGAAGTAGTTATCCGCATGGCTTCCGATGTATCAAGATCCAGTATCCATAGCCATCCTTTGGCGGAAAATACCACCTGATTATCACGGGGAGATGGTGCAGGATCCATTGGGCCCGAATTTAGGACGGGAAGCTCAAACCCTTCCAGGTATACATGATGGCCATAGCCGTCTACTTTTGGATATCGATTTTTCCACTGTGCATTTGAGGATGGGATACTAAAAAGAAGAAAGCAAATTAATAGTATAAATTTTTTCATGGTATTTCAAGTTTTAAATGTTGCGGTTGATGCTCTCCAGCGGGTAGCTAGTTTTTATTTGGTTTATTTAGAGTGAAATTAAAAACATCAGGTCTTGAATAATGTCCAACTGCATCGAACATGCGTTTTGCTTTGACAATATCCTGAAGATTAATATCTGCAATTAAAATGCCTTCTTCTGCCTCCAGGGGCCCGGCAATAACTTTCCCGTTTGGCGCAATGATTGAACTATTACCAACATTTATCCATTCCCTTCCCTCCGGATAAAGTTTTTTAAATTCAAACTCATCGGGAATATCATCTATTTTAAGTGACATACAAGCACTTATTACAAACAATCCTCCTTCTCTTGCAACGTGCTGCATAGTTTGAAACCAATTTGGGCTTTTGTCCCAGGTAGGAGACACTAATATTTGGGTCCCAAATTCGTAGATAGCATTTCTAGCCAATGGCATAAAGTTTTCCCAACAAATTAATCCGGCTATTTTGCCTGCTGAAGTATCATAAGAGCATAAAGTACTGCCATCACCTTGAGACCATATAAGTCGTTCTCCACCTGTTGGAATAAGTTTCCTGTGTTTCCCTAAAATCGAACCTTGATCGTCAATAAAAAGCAGGCTGTTAAATAAACTAGCATTACTGGTTTCAGTATTGCGTTCATGTAAACCAATTACAACATTAACTTTTGCTTTTTTGGCCGCTTTACAAAGCTTTTTTGTGGAGTCATCGGGAATGGAAACAGCATTTTCTACAAGTTTTAAATAAAGGTCATCTAATTCGGCTCTTTTACTGTTAGGGATCAGCCACACCCAATCTGGATAACCGGGAATAAAGGCCTCAGGAAATACCATTAAGTCAACGCCTTTTTCTCCCGCATCTAATATCGCTTCACAAGCTTTCTCCACAGTTTTTTCTTTGTTTAAGAATATTGGGGAAAGTTGTGCGGCTGCTACCTTAATGTTTTTTGTCATCTCGTTTATTCTTTAATTAGTTATAACACTTTGGCCATGATTATGCCAAGCCGAAGGCGTTTTGAACCTGTCCGTCAATAGAGGATTGGCACAAATTAATTCTATTTTTTTGCTTTAAAGCAGGCATAATTATTAGCCGTTGTCGGGTTTTCAACGTCTTTTTCAAATTCTTCAAGACATTTTACAGATTTAAATCCTGCTTCTTGAAGTAATTTTATATGCTCACTCGGTCTTATCCGCCCTCCTTCGTATTCATGATTTGACTCCTCCGGTTTAATAAAATCTCCGTTTAAAAAAACACCGTCTTTTGGCAATATTTTATGTGCTGATTTATAAACATTAAAGATGTTGTTCTTGTTGAAAAGGTCATGCAACGCCCATGTGGAAACCACAACATCCGGACTTTTCTTTAATTTTTCTGTCCAGACCTCATTTATTAAGTCCGCTTGCGTGAACTTAATTATTTTTTCATGTTTCGCTGTTCTCTTCGCTGCTATTTTCAACATTGATTCTGAAAAATCTAAACCTTCATAAGTAACAGTATTCAACTCTTTTAATAAATAGTCTGCCAAAAAACCGGGTCCTATACCCAATTCCAGAATGGATGTTTTTTTACGCCCCACTTTTTCTATTTGCTTTAAAATTGTTTCAAATAGTTTAATCCTGGGCGGAGTTGGCTCAAATTTCTCAACCCATTCTTTTGAAAAATCGGCGTCATGAAATTTATGTAAAGCTTCTATTTTCATGTAATTACTATATTGAAAATGTCCTTATTATTATCAATTCAAGATTATCAACAGCTTAGTTAAAGCCGACGTTTTGATTACGGGAAATTTCACGAATTATAGGTTTAGCAAACAAGTTAAGAAATATAAAGCCACTTAGTAATCCTATCTGAAATTTAAGGTAAGAATCTCTTAAATAGACTGGCATTTTTTTGGGCTTCATTTCTTTTTTTCTCCACATGTTAAGTTTTATATTAGTTATATTGCACCTAACTGCAGCGGAGAACAATTTATAATACAGTCCAACCCGGCAGTCTTACAAACCGATATTGAATACTAAAAAACCTAACTTTATGAATAGGCCTTCTAACAATGAAACCAGTTTAAATAATGAAACCGATCCTTCCGGGAAATATGTGATTTTTCAGCTTGGCTCCTATCCCTGGCAATCCCCGGTAGAGGCCACCTCGGGATCCGGAATATTGCACGAGGCTCAACATGAGGTTTTTAATACTATGGAAGGCGTAGCCAGCTATTCTATATTTCCGTCCGGATTTGCCCGCCAAAAAAACCGGGATCTGAATAGAAATGATGTCAGAATCTACGAAATGGACTCTGAGGTACCTGAGTATAGTCATCCGCATGGACACAGATGGTCCGGAGTCAGTGAACAATACGTTGATAAGTTCATCTCAGACCATGTAGATCTTGTTTATGACTATATGCTGGAAATAGAAAATACTTTTGAACCGGGTTCCGAAATCCAGCTTTTTATAGCGCACCACACATGTATAAACTGTATTGTAGCAAAACAGGTAATGGAAAAGAGGGCCGCTAACGGGTATTCTGTACCACCAATAGTTACTTATTTACATGGCACTGCCATGATAATGATGGTGAATGAATTGCGTGAAACCGCGTTGGTAAATGCGGGTAATTCGGAGGGTCAAATAACATCTATAGAAAGAAAATGGCCATCCTCATTTCACAAACAATTGACCGAATTGAAGATTTTTGATGACTGCACCAAACCGGGGAATGTTAATTTGGCCTATGCTATTTCGGAGGAAAACATGGAAGTGTTCTCTGAATTGTTTCCTCAGTTTGATAAGAGTCGGTTTATTTTGGCAAATCCCGGGTTCAATAGCTGTTTTGTCCCTCGCCCAAATATTAAACTCGCAGATGTGTTAAAGGAAGCCCGGCTTAAGCATCTGGGTTTGAGCGAAGAGAAAACCTATGAAGTTCCAACAGATTATAAATACATGGTTGTTTTTGTTGGGCAATTTGTAGGCTGGAAACGAATAGACGCGGTACTACGTGCCGCCAGGATCTGGGAAGCGGAGTTTGGAGATGAGATTCTTACCTTGATTGTGGGGAAACAGAAAAAAGATTACAATATTGAGTTGCAGAACTTAAACGAAAGACTTGGTAACAAGAATACCTGCTTTGTTGGGCCGCTAATGCAACCAGAGTTGGCTAAGTTATTTGCAGCTGCAAATGTTTGCACATTTCCATCAAAAGCAGAACCTTTTGGGATGGTGTTAATTGAAAGTCTTGCCTGTGGAGTTCCGGTAGTAGGTGCCGATTCTGGCGGACCAAGGGATTTTATGACCAGTGATGTTGGATATTTGGTTCCTGAAAATGATGATATAGAAGTGTTTAGTGAGCACCTGGCAAAGGCGGTGATTAAGGCTATCAAAGAAGACTGGAAATCAAAGATGTCTGAAGAATGCATCAAGGTGGCCGCACCTTTTTCCAATTTTAGGAAAACGAAGAAACTTTTGGACGACACACAAGCAATGATAGGCTGAATCCTTTAACGACCCTCCCTTTTCTACTGCTGTTGTCTAATGGGACTGAATAATTTTATCATTTGTTAGTAATTGATTTTTTACTTTTTTCGTTTGTAATGACACTGCGTTATTTGATTCAAATATGTTTTAGTCGTAATTAATTCGAATTTCAGCTCGTTTGGCAGTTCAGTAAACAAAGAAGAACCACCACCCAATAATATTGGAATTGTCGTAATTATCATTTCATCAATTAAATCAGCTTTTAGAAAGTTACGTATTGTAGTGCCGCCATCAATGTAAAGACGGTAATATCCTTTTTTATTAATCTGCTCTATAATTTCCGTAAGGGTTCCTTTTATTAAAAACGCTTTTCCCACGTGACTTTGGGGTATTTCATTTAAGGTATTACTCAATACGAATACCGGCTTGTCGTATGGCCAATCAACATCAAATTCGCATACAGTTTCAAAAGTTGTTCGTCCCATAACAAGAGCGTCAATATTGTTAATGAATTCCGCATATCCCATATCGTCTTTATGGGGATTTGGTATTGAATGAAGCCAATCTATTCCACCATTTTTATCGGCGATGTAACCATCAATACTTGTCGCAATAAATACACTATTTTTTTTAGTCATTCTTCTGTTGCGCTATAATAATCGCAAGCTTTTCAGGTTATATAATTGTATTAAAAAAAAGTACAGTTTTAAGTGCCTTATGTTTTATGCACCATTTATTATATGCTTTGCTATAGGTTTTTATTATTTGCTATAAGCTGTTTGTCACACCAATACCAGGTACAATCTTCACCGCCGGGTTCATAAGGTGCATATTTGTCAAATTGCATCCCAACTTTCTCCATCACCCTGATCGATGCCTTATTCTCTTTCATTGCAATTGCGATTATCCTTTTTAATTTGAGTTTATCAAATCCATAAGTCAAAATTGCATGAGATGCTTCGGTAGCTATACCTTTTCCCCAAAATTCTGGCAAGAATCTATAACCAAGATCAATTTCATTAAATTCCGGGAGATAGGCCAAACCTGCCCAGCCTACAAATTGCTTTCCGTTCTTTAAAATAGTTGCCCATCTACCATATCCATACTTTTTATAATCATTGGTTTTTTCATTTATCTTACTGTAGATACCTTCTAAAGTTGTAATTAAGTCTTCTCCAGTATATTTCTGAACCTGATGATTTGAGTGTAGCCGGAGCATATCCTCTGCATCTGTAGGAACCAATTCTCTCAAAATCAATCGTTCAGTTTCAATGATCATTTTATTTATAGCCATTGCTATAGACAGTTATTGTATCTATAATTATTTTTTGAGCTCTTTCAAAGCCAATTCAGCAATCTGCTTGTGGTAACTAGTCATAGGGTGCCATTCATCATACCATAAGTACTCTTTTGGCTCAGGAAATTTATAAGTCCCTTTCCATGGTTTTTCATTGAATTGATTCTTAGCAACCAAATCATTCATAAATGTATAAATATCAACGAAGTATAATTTTATTTCCGGGTGCAATTGCAGTAATCCGGTTTTCTTGTCAAAAAGCATGATAGCAAGTTCAGAATTGAACTTTTTTGTTAATTCCTGGACAACAGGAATAAGACTATGATATTTTGTTTCAGGACCATATCCAAGCGATAGAGTAAGGTCAAAATTGTTGAATATAACAAAGTGTTTCCCACCTTTTTCTATTAATTTGTTTAGTCCTGTTTTAATATTCCTGACAGAATTTGAAGGGTCATCTTTATTGTCCCAGTAGTCGTTTACACCGATCCACACAGTAAAAAGAGTTTCCTCAGAACTTGTCCTCATTTCATACTTGTCAACCTGCCAGTTAAAACCTGACCAATCAAACCCAAGATAGTGTCCATCATCAGTCCTTGCCCCACCCCACGCTCTATTATCAACTAGTCGACAGTTGATCATTTCGGCAAAATATTCAACCCATACCAGTCCATTGGTGTCTCTATTGAATCCATGACCATTTATATACCCATTATCAGTAAAACTATCACCAAAGGCTACAATATTTTTGAAATTTTGGGCGGAGGTATTAATTGAAAAAAAGAAAAGAGCTGAAAATAAAAGTGAAGAGTATTTCATATTAATTGTCTTTAACTTGTAATATATAGATAAATATACCTCAATATTGCAAAAAAATCTGGGATAGGTTCACCATTTCAAGGCTTTATCCCATAACATAATCCATTTAGTTGCTTTATAGAAAAGATGCTTAAGATGATCAACATTCCATGCGCTCAATCCTATTAAAACCGTATAGGAGCTTACTCCCCGAATTCTTTATCGGCTTTGTACACCGCACAAAAGTATTTACTGAACCTTAATTTAAAGGTCATTCTTCAAATTGCAATCATTAGTCGTGGATTTTCCATCATTACCGGGTTTCAGGACAATTCACCAGATAGTAGTTAAAAACTTCATCCGCATTTTTCAGTTCTTTATTATATAGTGCCCTTACTAACTCGTTACAATCACTAAAGTATTCCATTAACCTTTTTCGTTTGAGCCCCAGGACCCCCTGGGTCACGCGGACCATTTCCCTGTCTCCTTCGCGGTGGAATAGCGGATAAAAATCTAAATAATTATTGTCGTCATAGACGAATTCACGCCGGTAATAGGAAAGCGCTCCTTCCCTTTTTACGACCATGAGGAAAACTTTGTCTGCATTGGGATCCAAATAATACCGGAATTTAAAAAATGCCGATTCCTCCCAAAGAGGAACAGACACGTATTCACGACCCCCGACTCCATATCCCAGGATATCCTTTGGCCTGTATTTCTTTTTTGAGGATCTGCCTTCGGGCCTGAAGCGAATCCTGGGATACAATTCCACATAGGGTTCCGGGGACCGGTCTTTTACCTGCCCCAAAAGGGTATCTCCTTCCAGGGTGATAATATAACCTGGTTCAAATCCCTTTTTCTGGGCATGCAGGTTTGAGAGGCTCCAAAAGAGAAGCAAGAGGCACATTGGGCGAAGATGCTTTCCCATGATATCGGTTTTGCGGTAAGGTATCAAAGATTTTGCCAAAGTGATTTTTCTCTAAGCTGCTTTAGCTTGGTTATTAATAAAATAGGCGATGAACACCATAAAGAAGTGCAAAAATGGCTAAATTTATATATGGGAAAAAAGATCTTGAAAATTGTTGGATGGGTCCTGGTAGGAATCCTGACTCTGTTCATTATTAGTCTCTTATATTTAAAAATAGCCGGCCCGGCATATGTCAAAAAACAAATGATTGAGAGGGTCGAAGACAGAACGAACGGACGCTATTCATTAGCTATAGACTCACTCGACTTCAAAATTTTTCCAATATCACTTCATTTGGGGGGAGTTAAATTGAAACGTAATTATGAAATTCGGCAATATTCAGGAAACCCCTTATTAGATAAATTCAATATCGATCTCCGATTCAGGTCGCTTTATGTAGATCGGTTTAAGGTACGACGGTTTTTATTCGGCAATCACTTAAAGGTAGATGAATTCCGCTGGATAGAACCCTCTCTGGTGGTTCGTAAAAACCGTAATTACGACCCTTCCAGGGCAACTCAGGAACAAATAGATACCGTATCGGTTGTAGCCAGAGATAGTATTCAGGCAGACACACTATTGGCTGATGGTGAGGCCAGAACAGAATTCGTGGAAACCAGCAGACAGGTATTGCCTTCCCTGGATCTCAAACGATTAGAGATTCAAAACGCCTATTTTGCCATCTACGGAGGAATTGTGGAGGAGCCCGTTCAGGAAGTTAAAGGGCTCAGGCTCAATTTGAATGAGGTTAAGTTCAAGGAAGATGATGACATCCCTTTTGGGGTGGAAGGCTTATCCATTGAATTAGATTCGGCCTTTACTATTGTAAGTAACAGTACTGCAAAACTGGGGGTTGCCGGCTTGGATATTACACCACAAAATTACCATCTGGATAGTGTCTATTACCACAACACTGTTAACCGGTATCGGATGAACAGACTCAAAGGGTTTCGTGCAAATTGGGTAGATCTTAGGGTGAAGAATTTAGATTTAAACGGATTGGACTACGCACAAATGATAGCGGATAGCGCTGTTTTGGTAAACAAAATTGAAATTCAGGAGGTTTATGTAAACCTGTTCAAAGACAAATCTGAAAAAAGGATCAATCTTGCCCACCAGGCATTGCCGCCGGAGCTAGTGCGGAATATTCCTGTCCCTGTGGATGTAGATACCCTTCTAATCCGGAATGCCACCTTGCACCTCGATGCTCAGGCACCGTCTGCCAAAGCCCCCGGAAGGCTTATCCTGGACCCAATTAATGTGCAAATTACAAATTTGACCAACCTGCCATCCCGACTTACGGAGGATCCAATGATGGTTCTGCAACTAGATACTCGTCTCATGGGAGTTGCGCCCCTCAATGCCCGATATCAATTCAAAATTGATGATCCCGCTGATACTTTTACAGTAAGCGGATCTCTGGCACCTATGGATGCAAAAGTGATGAATCCGTTTATCGGCAGCCAGTTTTTTATAGAGTTCAAAAGCGGATATTTTGATACTGTAGAATTCACATTTACGGGGAATAACCAAGCTAATGTTGGTGAAATGGATCTGGAATACCGAAAGCTTGCATTCAGAAAGCTCCAAAACTATCAGCAATTTCTTGACAAAAGCCCAAAAATGGGCTTCGTAAGCGCAGCAGGGACTTTTGTGGTCCCGTCAAACCGATCTAAATCGGATAAACATTATAAGAAATCTGTAATCTATTATGAAAAGGAGTACAACCGTGATTTTATTCACGGTACTGTGATGTCTGTTTTATCAGGGTTTGCTAATTCACTGGGGGTATTAAGAAAAGATCTGGGGAAAATGCAGGAGCAGGCAAAGAATGTGGAAAAGAAACCTAGCAAAAAGCTATTTAAGAAGAAAAAGAAAAATTAGTGCATGATCATTAGGGGTTTATGGTTCAGAGGAAGGATGTGATTATTCTTCAGGTTGCTCTTTTAATTTACCCTGGAGTAGTGGAATTTCCAGCCCAACAATAAATCGCCATCTCTCGAAAGTTATATTGGTTACAAAATCCAAAGCACCATCATCTAATATATCGTCCGGAATGTCAACGCCTTCTTCAAACGGACTTGTTGTTCTGGAATATATAGCTCCTAAGACTATTTGACCCCATTTGAGGGATAGATCTGTTCCAAGGCCATAGTGCCAAAAATTATTGAGAAGATTAACCTTACCCTGGCTTTGATTTATTACATCGAATAAGTTAACACTCGAGACCGTAGCCGAGAAATCGGAACTGAAACTCATAATTAATTTTACAGAAGGAGAGATATAAATGTCTGCCCCAGCACCAAAATTTATAACGGATCTGAACTCCTCTTCAAAAGGTTCGGAATCCAGGCTTTGGAGTGCCGCATCTATAGAAGGCAGTTCAATTCTCTGATAGGGCTTCACTTTGGAGTACCAGCTGCAGTCAAGATGAAGCGTACTCTTTCCAACAGGGATGCCTGCACCTATAGAAATGCTCGTAGCTGTTCTTCTTGTATTCTCCAAATCGTCTAACTCGTCGTAAGCAAAGAAATCTTCTCCTGGTCCCAATCCAAACAAATTTTCCTGATATTGTAATGAAGCCCTTGTTTCAACCGGGATAAAAGGAAGATTGAGATTGGCACCTAGTTCAATATTGGAAATCTGCCACGCCACACCCATTTTAAGAAATAGCCCGTATGTTTTTTGATTATAATTAAGCGTTGAGCTATAGCCTGCCGTGGTGCTGTCCTCGCGTTCGGCTGTGATATCTATATCACTGCCACCTTCGTTTGTATAAATACTTCCAAAAAGTGATGCGCCTATCCCCAATTTTTCATTTACCGGATAAGCCCAGGTGATGCCATACCATTCTTCCCGCAATTTGTTTTGAAAGTTTATGTTTGTAACACGTCTAACTTCGTTTTCTAAGGCATCAAATTCGGGATTTTCCTGAATTCCGGAACTATAGTTCAAAGGGATATCAGAACGGTAGCGAGATAAGATTGAATAGGCGAATCTGTGCTTAGGCAGGAATTTCAGATTGAATGTTCCGGCAACAATACTTGGAATACCACTAAAATTAGAAGTATTTACATCGATTTCGGTTTCGAAGACATCCTCAAAGGTAAATTGACTCCATTCATAAGCCTTTCCGGCGATCACAAAAGAGGGTTTATCAACAAAAACGAGCCTGGCAGGATTGTAATAAGCAAGACCCAGATCTGTAGCACTCCCGGTTACATTGCCATTAAGCAACATGGATTGGTTCCCGTAGTTATCAAACTTGTAATTACCCTCCTGACCTCTTCCCGCAACGATCAGACAAAGGAATACAAAGGTTATAACGTACGGGCAGGTTCGCCTCATAAATTAAAAGCTTGGATTTAATTTTAATAAGTTAATGGATTTCATAAAAGTGAACAACTCTCGATGTAAAAATTGATATAGAAAATCAAGGGCTAGGTTTTACCCAACTAGTTCTATTACATTGAGATTTTTCCTAATTTAGTCTGAAATGTTAGGAAAACTGAATAAAATATTTCTCTTCCTTTATTTGTGCGGCATATCTTTTCATATTTCTGCACAGGAGTTTGGCTATGTTCAATACAATTCCGGATCCGGAGCCCCTTTTGATGAGGTGTCTACGGTACTTCAGGATCAGGCCGGCTATATTTGGATTGGTAGCCAAAACGGTTTATATCGATTTGATGGAATTCATTTTGACATGTATAGCATGCACACCAAGAGTCAATTTATTCATCAGCTTCATGAACGCGGAGATCAACTACTGTTTGTAAATGACATGGGAATCTATCAAATAGACGATTTTCTTTCCCAGCCTAAGGTAAGTCCACTGCTGGAAGGCACAATCAATGAAACAGCCGGACTTCCTTTTTATCCCAACGATTTTACGCGGGGTAACGATCAGGATATCTGGCTTGCGCAATCTAATCACACCATTGGCAGGTTGCAGCAAGGAGATTTCAAAACCTATCCATTTTCCAAGTCGGATAAAGCACAAAAGCTTGCAATACATAAAGACTCAAATGGAGGAATTTGGGTTCTGAGTCCTTTAGATGGACTATTCTACTTTAATGAAGCCACGGATGCTTTTGAAAAAAAGCTCAACATTAAAAATGGAAATACCTTATTAATTCACAAAGATCACCTTTTGGTTGGTAGTGATGCACTGCGGGTCTATACTATTCGGGGAAATAGACCCCGGTTAATTAAAACAATTGAACTGGATGATGACCAGATTACGGCTATGTATCTGGATCAAAATGATCAATACATCATCGGAACCGGGAAGGGAAAGCTATTTATAGTATCTGATTTAAATAAGGATCCTCAAACTATATATGGAGCCAATGAAGCTCACAGGGTGGAAGAATTGGATTTTGGACATATCTATGAAATTTATGTAACAGCGGATAGCAAAAGCAATAATGAGCAACTCTGGGTTTGTTCGGAAACCGGACTTTGGCTGCTCCAACAACGCTTTTTCGAAACTGTTGAAAATTTACCCATGAATAATCCTATCGTTATTGCCTTGGGCAATCAAGGAAATGCATGGGCACCCATTAATTATCTATATGAAATCTCTCCCGATGAAGACGGGTTCACCGCAAAGCCCATCTATAATAATTTACAGGCAAATGCTGTTGCCCAGGACAAAGCCGGCTTCACCTGGGTTACTACCACTACCCCAAAGGTTGAATTATTAAAATATGCCAATAACAAAATCATTAAACGATATGATGACTTCAATGACCGTGGTGAAGCCATTTTCAATCTTTATCCTGATAGTAAAGGAAACCTATGGTTTTGCCAGGCCCCTTTGAATAAACCCATTATTGGGATTGCACAAATCAATGCAAAAGGTGAAATAAAGTATTACGATGAGACCAAAGGTTTTGCCAGCAGGGTTCTCGCCATTAAGGAAGGTGCCCGGGGCGAAATATATGCCGCGGGTATTGGTGAAGAAAGTTATTTGTACCGTTTTGACCCTGAGACAGATGAATTTGTGAACCTTAGCCCCAAGCTTCCTTTTACAGCGATGCTTAATTTTGAAGCCCACGATCTTACTATTGACGATCGTGGCGTTGTATGGCTGGCAACTACAGACGGCTTGCTGCGCTATGATTCTGAACAAATCACACTCGTCCAAAATGATATTTTAGGTCAGGAAGAGGTGAGGGGAGTAACGCATTATTCCAATGATAATATTTGGATCTCTACTGCCACCAAAGGACTGGTTTTTCACCATCAAAATACTTCTACTGTTTTAGGAGAAATGGAAGGATTACCTGCTGTTATTGGTGCTTACCGATGTATAAAGACAGATGCTCAGGGCCGCCTTTGGGCAGGAACTGCGGAAGGCCTGGTTTATTCACGCATGTCTGCGGCTACGCTCCCTAATTCCAATCCGCCAACGATTAGAAAGATAACCATCGATAGAGGTGAAATTACCGAAGGCTTTGACAAGGGGTTAAAACTAAAGAAAAGTGAACAGCTCAATTTAGTATTTACAAATTTGTCCTTTCCTGCCAGAAACGTTCAATACCAATACAGACTCCTCCCCAAAGAAGACAGACAGATTATGCTGGAAGAACAGCTCTGGCAATCCAATGGAAATAAAAATACACTCACCTTAAGTCAAATTGAACCGGGCGATTACTTCCTGGAATTACGAGCCAGACAACCGGGCGGCTATCAATGGAGTAATCCACTGGAAATTCAGTTCAAGGTATTTGTACCCTGGTATTCGCGAACATGGGTTATTTATAGTGCCATTGGCTTACTGCTCCTGCTTATATCTTATTATTCTCGTTTTTATGTACAACGACGCTTTAGCAGATTACAACAGGTCCTGAATTATTCCAATGAAAAGTTAGCGAAAAAAGAAGCACAACTTCATCAAAAGATTCGGGAGTTTAAAGAGCAACAAGAAGAATTGGATAGTGCAAAATTGAATATCCAAACCCTCGAACTATTTATTAAAGATATTCCAAAAAAGGCATCCTGGAACGACATCATCAATGCAATGGGTAAAGCGGTTAACCAATCTACGGATATTGACGCTTTTGAAATTGCATTTAAGGAAAAAAATGAAATTGTTCATAGGGGTTTTTCCAACCAGGAACGAAGTGGGTATACTTTTAGAAGCAAACCTTTCAATACTAAAACCAGTTTAACCTGCTGGGCTATGGACAACAATCAGGAAGTCTTAATTAATGATTTCAATAAAGAGCATACAATGTACATTCAGGGAAAGCCCGCTTACCGTTTTAGTTCCTTATTGTTTATTCCTTTTACTTTAGAGAATGATCAGCCGGTTGTATTATGCGCTTACAGTATTAAGAAAAACCATTTCGACCCGAATGATTTAGTTATGTTTAGAATTCTGGCCCAATTCATCTCCTTTTCAATTCACGAGGAAATTACGAAAGCGGTATGAAGAATCTTTGGTTTCACATATTGATCTTGTTATTCTTAGGGGGAAATAGCCAGCAGGCCTTTGCGCAAAGCGATACACTTACCGTAGGAATTTACCATAATCCACCCTTTGTAATAAAAACAGCAGAAAATGATTTTGAAGGTTTGAGTATTGAATTGTGGGAAAACATAGCACAGTCTGCTAATCTGACATTCCGTTATGAACTATATTCAGATTTCATCGGGATTCTAAAAAGACTTGAATATGAAGAAATTGACCTAACCATTAATCCAATGGACGTGAACGCTTCGCGGGTTAAAAATTTTGACATGACGCAACCCTATTTCATTTCGAGTATTGGCGTGGCTATTCCTTACTTAAATCGCTCTCCTCTTGCCGTTTTCGTCAGTAATATTTTTTCACTGGCTTTTTTAGAAATTATATTCTTACTCATTTTTATCATTTTTGTCTTTGGGTTTTTTCTATGGCTGATTGAACGAAGGCATAATAAATTTCAATTCCGTCCCGGCCTGTTAGGCCTTTTTGACGGGCTATGGTGGTCTGCCGTAACCATGACTACGGTAGGTTATGGAGATAAAGCGCCCAAGTCCAATATGGGTAAAGCCATTGCCATTATTTGGATGTTTACAGCAGTGATCATTATTTCTAGTTTTACAGCTGGCATTGCTTCCACCCTGACTATTACCGGATTACAAACCGATATAAAAAATGCCGAGGATATACGATTGGTTGAAAATATTTCCGTCGTGGGAGCTACCAATGGAGAGTCGTATTTGGTGCAGGAAAGTATACCTATTAATAAGACTTATGCTTCACCAATTCTTGCACTCAGGGCACTTGCCAAGAAGGAAAATGATGTATTCCTGTATGATAGGACCATATTACAGTATTACATTAACAGGCTATCATTGGATGAAAAGGTGAATTTACTGCCCTTTACTTTAAAAGAGCACTACCAAAGTTTTATGTTACCCAAGAACCACCCTGCTTTTGACCTTATCAATGTTGGTTTGATGCAGGAGATCCAGAAGGAACGCTGGGGAGATTTGCAAAGAAAGTATGATGTGAAGGCGAAATAAATAGTGGAATCACAAAAAAAGCCTTCGTTAGTTTCGAAGGCTTTTATTATTTCTTTACTAAGTAGAAATGTTAGCTCAATACGCCATAAAGACCTATTAAGACGCCCAGGGCTATTAAGGCAAGCACTACCTCTAAACTTAGATTTAAAACCGAAAGAATTGCATTTAATACAGGGTGTTTTTTTGAATTTGCTTCCATAGCAGTAGGATTTTAAAATTAGCATATATAAGTTACGAATTTGTGTGGTGATCAGCAGCCTAATTGTTGTGAAAGCGCCAAAACTTGTGGTTTAGTCGTGATTTTTATGCATTTCATCGATGATTTAACACCTGGCATGCACTCTCAAGAGATCCCTCGATGCGTAGGTAAAACCCTACATTCTAAATCAATTTTAATCTCTATCTTGAGAACTCTATAATTAACTGACTATAATTGGATAAAATAACTAATTAATCAAAAACCACTATAAATGAAAATTAAGAACTCTATTATTATTGCATTTGCCATTTTCCTTTATTGCAATTCGGCTGTGTATGCGCAAGGAACGAATATAGTCACGCTAAATGTTAATACGGAAGTCATTAATGATGATAATGTATTGGACGAATGTTTTTTTAGCTGGGAAGACCCCGATGGAAATATTGTGACTTCAGGAACTGGTCCGGAGCTTGAAGATTGGCTTATTACAATCGGCTTGGACAGCGAGATAGAATGGCAGGGCATATCTTCCTCTGAGGATAATAAAATTGTTAATATAATTCAGATTAAACGCCAGAGTGGAACCCGAATTTTTGATGGTAAAACATTGAAAGGAGATAGGGACTCTAATGGTGAAAAGGTAAGGGGTAAACCAATGAAAAAAACTAACAATACTGATGGGGATTATAAATACAACATCAAATTCAAAGTAAAAGATGTAAGAGGGACTTTTAATATAGATCCAAAAATTAAGGTTGAATAATAATAGGGAAAATTAATAAGCCCATACGGCCCAGAAAAGAATACCTTACTGATAAAGAAAAGCCCGGGCTAATCCGGGTTTTATTTTTTAAAGGATTGGGTGAATTATTAATAGAACAAGTATCTTGCCGTCATGAATCCCTTTAAGTAAATAGGAGAAGTATTTAGTAACTTTTTTTGTTTGATAATTAGAATTGGAGTAAATGAAATTGAATAAAACTAATTTTTTAGTCTTAGTTATAATCGTAGCATTGGCTTCACATGGTTTATATGCACAGTCAGTACATGAAATAACCCTTAACGTAGATACAAAGAATCCTGATCCTGCTAAGACATGCTACTTTAAGGTGGGCAAGACTACTTCTGTATTAAATAATACCCCTGCAAATTTTACTATTTTTGCCCAGGTAGGCGATAACATTAAATGGAAAGGGGTATCCTCTACAGAATCAAATACTCCGGTCAGAATAAGGGCAATCAAATACATAAGTGGCCCAAGAATTTTTAGTTCAGATGTCATAAAGGGAGGTGAGAGTGCAGAGGCTACTGTAATTCGCGGAGGAAAGACTCCTTACAAATATCAGCTACAATTTAGTGTAGGTTCTAATACTAGCATGTATACCATGGAGCCTAAAATCCAGATTGGGGAGCAATAAAGACCAATGAAAAATTCAATTCCTGTTTTATGAGATTTTGCCGCACAAAGAAGAATGCGCATTTTGTCAAAGGGATTTATGTATTTGTAATACTCCTGTTCACACTTGCCGCCTGTTTTGGTCAAAATAGAAATGTATCCGATAGCTTAATACAACTTTATGAGTCGGGAAACTATGACCCGGCACAACAATTGGAATTATTAGATAAAATTGCCCAAAATAATCCGGATCCTGATGAGTCACTTAAATATACTGATCAGCTTTTAAAAGAAGCTATAGCAGTCGATTCGAGCAGGTATGTTTATAGAGGATATCGACATCAGGGGAATGCCCGTGAACAGAAAGGTGACTTAAGTATGGCTCTGGAAAGTTATTTAAAAGCCAGAGAATTCATTGATGAAAGTACCGAAAAAAGAAGATTGGGAAATTTATATACGGCCATAGCAGCTGTATATTCAGGAATGGGAAATAAACCTAACGTTATTCAATACTACAGCAATGCCATTAAAATTCTGGAAGGTTTGGAGGATAAAATTCCATATGCCATCGCGGTAGAAAATCTTGGAGACTCCTATTTGGAGTTTGGCCAACCAGATTCAGCCCTGGTTTTGTTTAACAAGTCAGGCCCCATCTTTAAAGCTCAAAAAAGAAAACCTTATTTGGCCTATAACCTTGGAAACAAAGGCCTGGCATTTGCGCAAAAAGGACAGGAAAACCAGGCCGAGGAAAATATCAGCGAGGCCATAACCATCCTGGAGGAATTGGGAGATTACCGGCCTATTACGGTATACCTTACCTATATGTCTGATATTTATGCTGACAGAAATGATTGGGATGCTGCTTTTACCTACTCCTTACGATCCTTAAACCTGGCAAAACAATATGGTATGAAAGCAGAAATGGGCAGCGCCTATTTAAAGCTTTCGGAGTTATATGAAAGAACCGGATACGCCTCTGCAGCGCTAAAATATTATCGTAACTATATTGCCTTCAGGGATAGTGTAAAAAACATTACAACAGTTCAACAAATGGGCGACATGCAAATAGCACAAAAGCAAATAGAACTGGACCTGGCCAATCAGCAAAAACGAACGCAAAAGATAATTACTATTGCATCTGCCACGGCCCTGTTTCTAATTTTCCTCCTGGCTATAGGATTGTACAGACGAAATTTATACGTTAGAAAAACCAACGCTATTATTGAAAAGGAAAAGGACCGTTCTGAAAGTTTGCTACTCAATATTTTGCCCGAAGAAACTGCCCGTGAATTAAAGGAATCGGGCACTGTGAAGGCCAATAAATTTGAATCCGTGACTGTTTTGTTTACAGATTTCAAAGCCTTCACGGCTTTTTCGGAACAGGTAAATCCCGAAGAACTTGTCAAAAGACTTGGCTATTACTTTGCGGGATTTGACGACATTATGGAAAAATACAATCTTGAAAAAATTAAGACAATTGGAGATTCCTATATGTGTGCCGGGGGAATACCTTTTCCGACTAAGGATCATGCCGTAAAAATGGTACAGGCCGGCTTTGAGATCTTACAATTTGTAGAAGATGCCAAGCTAGGCAATACAGATGAGGGACTCTCATTTGATGTTCGCATAGGGATCAATACGGGCCCCATTGTTGCCGGGGTGGTTGGAAGTAAAAAGTTTTCTTATGATATCTGGGGCGATACCGTAAATGTGGCCTCCAGAATGGAATCGATGTCCGAAGCAGGAAAGATAAATATAAGCGAACATACATTTGAATTGATTAAAAATGAATTTAACTGTGAGTACAGAGGAGAAATTGCTGTAAAGAACAGGGGTAATATGAAAATGTATTTTGTAAATAGCATAATTAGTAATAATCTGACATAATTATTAACTTTTTTCTGATAATATTTGGGAATACTAACAGCATTCATTTTTAATGCAGGGTTATTCACAATCAAAAGGAAAAAATTTAGTAAGGGGAAAGACAAAACAGAGAAAAAAGAGAATATATTTTGTTACTTTTATAGACAGCATTTAAAAACATACCAATGGGAAAATTTGAAATTAAAAAAGACAAAGCCGGGAAGTTTAGATTCAATCTTAAAGCCTCAAACGGACAAGTAATTCTTACAAGTGAAGCTTATAACTCAAAAGCTGCCTGTGATAACGGAATAGAATCCGTTAAGAAAAACTCACAGAATGATAAAATGTTCGAGAAGAAAAAGGCAAAGGACGGACGCCCTTATTTTAGTTTAAAAGCGTCTAATGGACAAGTTATTGGCGGAAGCCAAATGTATGCGTCAGCTTCCTCTATGGCGAATGGGATTGCATCAGTTAAAAAAAATGCACCCAAAGCTACGGTTCAGGACAATTCTTAAAAGTTTTGTTTTAGTACGGTTTAAATTGATTAAAAACAAAAAGGCAGCCAATTAGGCTGCCTTTTTGTATCCGGGTATCAGAGCAATATATTATTCTATTGCTGTTTCGACTTAAAAGCATCAAATTCTGATGGTAGTTCTGCTTTGGGAAAGCTATTGTTTCTCATATCAGTATCAGCAAACTCAAAATTTGGGTCTAAATTCACTTGTGAAACTTCTTTTTCTTTTATAAAAGTCCTTTTAATTTCATATTCGTTACCACGCCAGATCTGTGCGGGTAATGTCTCAATCTCCTTAGAACCGTCTGTAAATATCCATTCTATAGTTACAGGCATCACTAATCCGCCCAGATTTTTAATAGTAACTACATAAATATTTTTACCGGAAAGTTGTTTACGGAGCTCGGGCTCATCCATTCTTGATAAGAATCCGCCATAGGAGGCATCAGGTGCTGAGGTCATAGTTATTGATTCGGGTCCACTCGAAAAATCCTTTGCCTTTTCGCTAATGTTTTCACCTTCAATTTTCAATTTAACCGTATTTTTCTGGTCCTTGGTATTGAGTTCTTCTTCATTAACCCTGAACCATTTTACATCAGTAAGTTCCATGTCAACATTGTCGGTCGTAAAGAACCAACCTCTGAAAAACCAATCTAAGTCTACTGCCGTTGCATCTTCCAGAGTCCTGAATAAATCTGCCGGATTTGGGTGCTTGTATTTCCACCGATTGGAATATTCTTTAAAGGCCTGGTCAAATAATTCGGGACCAATAATTGAGTTTCTCAACATCTGCAAACCAACTGTTGGTTTCATGTAAAAGTTATTTCCAAATTGGGTTAGTATTTCATTGTCAGAAGTTGTCATAATAGGGCGCAATATGTTTTTGTCGCCACTCATAAAAGGCACAATACTTTTAGGAGTTGTACTGCTAAATTGTGGGTATCTTTCGGCAACAGTTCTCTGATGAATGAATGTGTTTAACCCTTCATCCATCCACATCCATTTACGTTCATCGGAACTCACGATCATTGGAAACCAATTATGTCCAACTTCATGAATAATAGTGCCAATCATTCCTGCCTTGGCACGATCACTTATTTTACCATTTTTAGGCCTGCCCCCATTAAAGCTAATCATGGGGAATTCCATTCCTATATTGGAGGTATTAACCGAAATAGCCACGGGATAAGGGTAATCAAAAGTAGCTTCTGAATAAACCTCGAGCGCATTTTTTATGGCTTTTGTAGATTCTTCCTTCCATACAGGTAAGCCCTCTTTTGGGTAAAAAGACATTGCCATGACTGTATTTGTCGGCAATTTTACAGCCTGAGCATCCCAAATAAACTTACGAGAAGAAGCAAAAGCAAAGTCGCGAACGTTGGTAGCACTAAACTTCCAGGTTTTTTGCTTAGCAGACTTGGTTTTCTCATTGTTTGCAGCCTCATCTTTGGTAACAATCATAACAGGTTTGTCAAAAGACCCTGCCGCCTCTTTCAATCTTTCCTGCTGTGCCCTTGAAAGCACTGCATTGCCATTTTGCAAGGAACCTGTAGAAGCAACTATATGATCTTCGGGAACGGTTATTTCAACCTCATAGTCGCCAAATTCTAATGCAAATTCCCCTAGTCTTTGAAATTGCTGATTTTGCCAACCTTCTGTATCATTGTAAACAGCCATTCTCGGAAACCAGTGTGCAATCAAGTAAACAGTATTGTCGTCTCCGGGGAAATATTCATAGCCTTCCCGCGATAAAAAAAACATACTTCGGTCTGTAATAGGATAAGACCATGCCATAGAAAAACTTAAAGATCCTCCGGATTTCAGGGGTTCCTTAAGCACTACTTTCATCATTGTATTATTAACGAAGGATGTCATAGGATTGCCATCGGCATCTTTGATAAATTTAATGGTATAACCGGCGGGAAAATCTATTGCTCTTGTTAGCAATTGCATTTGGCGTGTATTTATTGAATCTTTTATACTATTAAAAAAAGAACCGAAATCTTCATTTCCTTTTTTGTTTACGTTCTGTTCCAGCTGAATCCAGATATAGCTTAAATCATCCGGAGAATTGTTATGGTAGGTAATGGTTTCCTCCCCGGTAATTGTGTTATTTGTTTCATCTAATGTGGCTTTTATTTTATAATCGGCGCGTTGTTGCCAATAGGCTTTTCCGGGGGCCCCACTTGCTGCCCTATAACTGTTGGGAGGGGTAATCATATTATCAATAGGTTCAAATTTTCCCTGCCAGGGCTGGGTTTGAGCGAGAATTGCCGCATTAAAAAGGATCAGAGAAAAAAAGAATACTATTTTTTTGGACATGGTTATATCTTTTTGAAAGGGTACAATTCACGGTCGTGTGAATATACCTGATCAGTTTGTATTTTAGATTTTCGAAGATACATATAAGATTTAAAATTGAAATGAAGAAACTATGTTTCTATTCTTTAGATC
>JABDPH010000059.1 GCA_013042925.1 Eudoraea sp. | reverse complement strand
GTCCTTCCCTGATTATTTCCGGGTGCATAGGGCAGGTGTATTGCGCTGAAGACACAGAAGCAATGTTTTGTTCGCTCACCAAATCCATGCCGCATACCGGACAATCACCAGGATCCTCGTACATCTTTTCACCTTCACAATGCATAGGGCAATAAAATGGCCCGCTGCCTCCTTCTTTGGGCGCAATCATTTTCGTTTCTTCATTATACCGATGTTCTCCCTGTCTGTGGATACTATACTGTCCACCAGAACTCGCCAGAGCCCCTTGAAATTTATCGATGGAAATGTGATTTTCCATCTCAATTGCTGCCTCAGCTTTTTCTAAATCAACTGTAACTACAGTTACACCTTCCACATTTTGGAGCGCTTTCTCCACATGGGTTTTGCAACCGTTACAACTCATTCCATGTATATGATAGGTGTGTTTCAATTTTTATTAATTAATGATTTCAGTAACTTTTCCACATTTCAGCATTTTTTCTCCATAATACGGATTTCTAATTTCCTCTACATTAGAAATCCAATACCCGCCTTTTCCTTCAAAAGCCATGGGGCAAAACTGCTTGTAAATCGCTCCTTCAGAAATAGATTCTTTAAACAATGATTCCACCTCCCCTGTAAACTGGGAAAACAACTCCCGTTGTTTTTCAAGGTCCTTGGTTTCAGCCATTGCCATAACCATAGAATTCATCTCAGCTCTTTCCCCGGTCAAACTTTTGGCAAGATTTCCTGCGGCCAGATTCACTTCTTCAGAATTAGAATTAACTAATGCAATACGAATCTGCTGATATACATTGAATACCTTCCCGGTCATTTCATCGGAAAAGGAAGCTTCGACAATTTCAGGGGTATTAACTTTTTTAGTTTCAGTTTCTTCTGGTGTACTTATTTCGTTATTCTGCTTGTTCTTGGCATCCCCGCATGAAGCCAAACCAAAAAGTAAGATTGTTGTGATCGCTAGTGTTACATTTCGTGTCGTCATTTTGCTTTATTTTTAGATTTATATTTAAAATTGATAATTAGGTAATTGTATTTTCTATTGATTAGTGAGGTAGTTAATTATTGCTGTTTGAACATAATTATCTTTTACTGCATCTATTAGTTTCAACTGGAAGCGCAATTGCAGTTCCTGGACATCAAGTACATCGTTAAAATCTATGGTTCCCGTTTCATAGTTTTTTATAAGAATTTCCTCGGCATCTTTGGCCCGTTCCAAATTCCTTAGTTGTGTTCTGTGTTTGATATAAGAGGCTTCCCTATTATTAAGTGCATCACTTAAAATGGATTCCAATAGATTTCTTCGATTGGCCTTTTGAGAATTGATTTCCTCTTGTCGAAGTTCATTCTGAACGGTTCTCGATTTGTAGTTGCTATTAAAAATGGGAATGGACAGGGATACCATTGGCATAAGAACATCTTTCCCATTATCGCTAAAGTCCAGACCCGGTCTTTTCGCCACGGGTATATAGTCCAACCCAAATCCAATATTGGGCTTTCCCTCCTTCTGATTCAAAACTTCCGAATGTGCAACTGATTCATATAGCCTATCATATTTTTCTAATTCCGGGTGTAGCTCCAATTGATTCAGTCCTATTTCAATGGGTTCGTATATTGCCAAGTTTTCCACAATAGCGACGGAAGTATATTCATCCCTGTTCAAAAGATTGTTGAATTGCGTTTGGACTGCCTGAAATTCCTTCTCCAGAATCAATTTATCTTCCATCAGTTCATTTTGTCTTATTTGGAGTCGAAGAACATCAACTGCTGATGCTCCACCAACTTCAACCGAGGTCAAGGCCAACTTTTCATAGGTTTTCAGAAGCTGGATGTTTTCCTCCAACACTATTTCCTTTTCCTTAATACCGTAGAGTTCATAATAAGATTGTGATACCGATAGACGTAATTTTCTTTTGGTAATTACAATATCCAAATAATCTACTTCGGCTAAGGAACTTGCATAGTTTTCTCGTAATGTAATGGTTCCAAACCAGGGAAGCATTTGTTTGACTGAAAATCGTGCTTTTTGAGCACCGGTTCTTGTTTCAGGTTCGCTAACAAATACACCTGCAATTAATTCAGTTCTTGGTAAGGCATCCGATTCTTCAACCTTTTCCCTTGAGATATTGTATCGCAGTTCAAATGCTTGCACTTCGGGATTGTTTTTTTCGGCCTCCAGAATATAAGACTCCAGGGTCTGAGCTTTTACAGCTGTAACCATCAATATTCCTATAATTATGGTCATTATATTTTTCATGCATTAATTTTTTTAAGTTGCCACTCGCTTTTCCAACTATACAATACCGGAACCACCAAAAGGGTAATAAGGGCAAACAACATGCCCCCGAAAGAGGGTATTGCCATGGGAATCATAATATC
>JABDPH010000056.1 GCA_013042925.1 Eudoraea sp. | reverse complement strand
GATATTCAGTTTGTTTTTACAGCTAACCCTGAGGATTATACGAATAGGGGTAGTATAGTTACTCCTTTAAAAGACAGGATAGGATCTCAAATCCTTACGCATTACCCAGAAGAAATTGAAATTGCCCGGAGAATTACTGAACAAGAGGCTCAATTGGATGAGCGACAAGCAAAATCCATTTATGTACCAGACCTTGCGAAGGATTTACTTGAACAAATAAGTTTTGAAGCTCGAAAAAGCGAATATGTCGATTCCAAAAGTGGGGTTAGTGCACGAACAAGTATTACCGCTTTCGAAAACCTCTTAAGTACCGCCGAGAGAAGGGCGATAATCTCAGGAGAGGAAAATACACGGGTAAGACTTAGTGATTTTATGGGAGTCGTCCCTGCCATAACAGGTAAAATAGAACTTGTATACGAAGGAGAACAGGAAGGTGGAGATAAAGTTGCGCTTATACTTTTCGAAGATGCCATTAAAACCTTATTCCCTAATTATTTTCCAAAAATTGAGAAATTGGAGCATAAGGATGGCGAAAGTCCTTATGATGATCTGATCAATTGGTTCTTTGAAAGCGAGGGATTTGATCTTATGGACAATTTAACCGATGATGAATATGAAGCTATGCTCAATAGTATTCCTGAACTGAACGCACTTATAAAAAGATATCAGTCGGATATCACTGAAGAAGATACATTTTTTCTCAAGGAATTTCTATTATGGGGACTGGTTGCAAATAAAAAGTTAAGCAAACGAAGATTTCAAAAGGGATATCAGTTTAAAGACCTTTATGGGAGTTTTATTAGCAAATTATAAACACTATACAAATAACAAAAGCCCTTTAAATCAAGGGCTTTTGTCTTCATAGCAATCCTTTACCTTTATTATATAAATGTTTACTAAAAAATTATGATCGTCCTCCCTTGGGACGGCATTATAATTCAATAGTTTTTTGGTCCAAACCAACTGCAGCATTGTTATAGCCGTAAGGATGACCATTTCCTTAAATAAAATCAATTTAAATTTCATAAATGCCCAATTGATTAAGTTATTGGTTTTATTAAAGAAGAATATAACGGAATAAGATTTTTGGGTTTTAAATGAAAAGACCTTGAAAATTCATCCAAGGTCCTTTGCATTGCCATAACATAATAGAAATTCGTTATTGCCAGGAATCAATATTTTCATTAATGCTATCAAAGTTATATGGACCCACCATAGTTATTCTGTGTTTAAACGTCAATATGGTTAGGAAAAGCAAGAAGAACTGCAATAGGAAAATAACTATGCCGACAGGTATAAATGTTTCCGGAATAATGTGATCCTGATATTGATAATAGCTTTGCAATATGTAAGCTGTATCCATTATTTTAAAAATGTATATAAGAAAAATACCATACATGGAATATTCCAGATTGCGCATTTGTGGATCGGTATATTCCCGCTCTTTAATTTTAAACCATAGCACATAAAGAAAGATAAAATGTACTACTGCAAACAATGGAAATATATAATTGTCAAATTTGAAAAAGTAAAACTTATTGGTATACAAGCCATAGAAATTCAAAACAATAAGAATTGCTAAAACCGAAATGGATAGTACCAAACATATCCTCCAGGAGAAAAATTTTAAAATTGCCTTCATATAAGTAGGTTGCAAGGCTTTGGGGAACCTCATTGGAGTTTTTAACGCAGGCCTATATTCTTTATTTGAAAATATTCGATGAAGCGCAAACAATGTTGAGTAACCTCAAAAAGTTGTTGCGAAAACGTTTTGAATCTTGGTTTATAACTGCATTGTTTAATCCGTGAAAAACATAAAAAAAGCACATATTACAAATATGCGCTTTTCAAATAAATTAGTTGCTTTCTAAGAAATCCAGTTGCGTTTCTCAGTAATCCGTGCGAATTGTACCAGAGCTATCCCAATAATAATAACAAGTAATGGAGTAATGATTCCCTGCACCTGGCCGTAAACTTCGGCAGCATTGGTCATAAAAAACGAATATGCCATTTGTACCAGGATTCCAATCAGTGATAAAATTAGCAGTGGTTTCGCCCATTTTTTTCTAAGTAAAAGGGCTAAACATCCTAATAGTCCTCCCCATACAGCTATAGCAAATGCAGCTGTTATCCATGCCGGGGTGCTTTCCATTAATGCTAATTGTTCTGAGGTATATTCGGCCTTCATCTCCTCAGTCATATAGGCCTGACCCAGATATGCCATAACTCCCATAAGGTTCCATAATAGTGCAAGAATACTTACAATCCAAAACCACACTGGTGGTTTTGTGGTTGATTTTTCACTCATTTTGTTTCAGTTTATGTTGGTTTATGGTATACAAAATACAAAAAAATGTAAATTTCATTTGAATTATTTCATGTATTTCGTACACAGGCAGATACTGAAATACTAAAACCGAATTGTCTTAGCTTCCTGGAAATAAATCCAAAGTTTTAGTAATTCTTATCGTTATAACTCTCAATTATTTATCTTAACTCTCATGAAAAGACGTTATTATTACTTAATAAGGGTGCAATTTCTGGGATTTAGATATAGTGGATGGCAGAAGCAGCCAGGGCAAAGAACAATAGAAGCAATGCTTCTAAAAACACTTAAATACCTTTTACCTAATCAGAAATTCAAAATCTTGGGAGCCGGAAGAACTGATGCGAAAGTTTCTGCCCTCGATGCGGCATTTGAATTAATCGTAGAAGAAACACCTATTTCTGATCCATCAGATTTTATCCAAACATTTAATAAAAACTTACCAGCTGATATTAAAATACTTAAGATAGATAATATAAATAGTAACTTTAATATAATTAAAGATAGTAAATCCAAGGAATATCGCTATTTTTTTTCCTTTGGTGATAAGAACCATCCATATTGTGCGCCTTTTATGGCAAATATTTTAGAGGATCTCGATATTAAGATTATGATTGAGGCTGCATCCCTATATACCGGTACACATAATTTTAAGGCATATACAGTTAAACACGGGGAAAATAAAAAAGTAATTAGAACAATTACTTCTTGTACAATTAAAGAGAATAAGGAAATAAAGGCAAATTTTTTACCAAAGCACAGTTACGTTCTAATAATTTGCGGGAAAGGTTTTATGCGCTACCAGGTTCGAATGATTATGGGCGCCCTAATCCTATTAGGGAGGGGGTTGCTCAGCCTTGAGGAGATACAATTATCCTTAACAGAAGATACAAATATTAAGATTCCTTATATAGCACCTGGTTCTGGACTGGTTTTAAATAAGCTCGAATTTGAATAAATCCTTTATCTGGAAAATTTTGTACATTGAAAAAAAAGTTCTTCGATGCCAAATTGGGTATATATCGTTTTTTTAATCGTTCTGATTTATATAGTAATCAGTACACTGCTGTATTTTCTGCAGGATTACCTTATGTTCAAACCGGAAAAGCTTCCAAAGGACTTTCTATTTGAATATGAGCACCAGGAAATAGAGGAATACAATGTTGAAACAAGAGACGGTGCAATATTAAATGGACTTAGATTTAAAGCCCAGAATCCAAAAGGTATAGTATTCTATCTAAAAGGAAATTCTAAAAGTATAAAAGGCTGGGGGAAGTTTGCTGTTGATTTTACAAGGCATGGCTATGATGTTTTAATGGTAGATTACAGAGGTTTTGGGAAGAGCACTGGCAGACGTACACAGAAGGCGATTAAGCGCGATATGCAGGTTATCTACAATAAAATAAAGGAAAATGTAGACGAAAAATACATCATTCTTTATGGCCGCTCGTTGGGATCAGGTTTTGCGGCCAAACTGGCTTCTATGAACAATCCAAGAATGCTTATCCTGGATGCTCCGTACTACAGTTTAAGTAAGGTGGCTAAAAAATATATCCCTTTTATGCCGCTTTCATTATTGCTTAAATTTCCGATGCCTACCTATAAATGGTTACAATATGTAAATTGCCCAATCCACATTATTCATGGCACAGATGACAGGTTGATTCCATACAGGACGAGCGTTAAATTATCTAAGATAAAACCGTCTTTAACTACTTTATATACGGTGATAGGTGGAGGGCATAAGAATCTGAATACGTTCGAATCTTACCACAAGATGTTAGGTGAGATAATTACGAAAAGGCCGGTAAAGGTTGATCTTAAAGGTTCCAGTATTCATGTAAAACACAATGTGAAGGCTTAGATGGTTAAACTAAAAAGAGCTGTTCTATTCTTATTATCGGCTTATCTAATAATTTCTGCTATGCTCTATTTACTTCAAGAAAAATTAATCTTTTTACCTTCAAAATTACCGGTAGATTATTCATATTCATTCACTCAGCCCTTTGAAGAAATTTTTATTACTACTACGGATGATGCGGTACTAAATGGTATTCATTTTAAACAAGAACAACCGGAAGGTGTTATTGTCTACTACCACGGAAATGCAGGTGATCTTTCCCGATGGGGAGATATCGCTCTCTTTTTTGTTGATAAAAATTTTGATGTGATCATTATGGACTACCGGACCTATGGAAAAAGTACAGGCAAGCTAAGTGAAGAGGCACTATATAATGATGGCCAGCTATTTTATGAATATGCTTTAGAACATTATGATGAGTCAGTGATTACATTGTATGGTCGTTCGCTGGGCACTGGGATTGCTACCAGGGTAGCATCAGAAAATAAACCATTTCAACTAATTCTGGAAACACCTTTTTACAGTCTGTTAGAATTGGGAAAAAGTCGTTTTCCGTATTTGCCCGTTCAAAGGTTTTTGAAATATCCATTAAAAACTTATGAATACATTTCAGAAGTTAGCTGTCCAATTGCATTTTTTCATGGTACAGACGATACAGTAGTGCCTTATAATTCCGGATTACGTCTTTTTAATTCGGTTGATGTCGATAAAAATTCATTCTATACTATAAAGGGTGGAAAACACAATAATTTGAGGGAATTCCAAGTCTATCGTGATGGGATTCAAGAAATATTTTCGATTAATCAGTCGAATAAATCTGAAGATAAATAGCGGTCACCACGGTCACAAATTATAGAAACAATTAGCCCGCTTTTAAGACTGGCAGCCAGTTTTAAAGCAGCTGCGGTTGCTCCGCCACTACTCATGCCAGCAAAAATTCCTTCATCCTCAGCCAGACGTTTTGCCATAATTCTTGCTTCATCCTCGCTTACTTCCATTATACTATCAACTTTTGATGGGTTGAAGATCTTTGGAAGGTATTCCTTAGGCCATTTTCTAATTCCGGGAATTTTGGACTCATCCGTTGGTTGAACCCCTACAATGGTTATATTTTTGTTTTTCTCTTTTAAATAGGTAGAGGTGCCAATGATAGTTCCTGTCGTCCCCATGGAAGACACAAAATGAGTGACTTTACCGTTGGTATCCTTCCATATTTCCGGGCCGGTTGTCTCGTAATGTGCTTTCCAATTGTCGTCGTTCGAAAATTGGTTAAGCATTTGATAACCACTGTCTTTTACTTTTGCCTCTGCATAATCCCGCGCTCCTTCAATACCTATGCCTGCGTCGGTTAAAGTAACCTTTGCCCCATATGCACGCATGGTTTGTACCCTTTCCTTAGTTGAATTTTCTGGCATTACCAACTCAATATTTAACTTATAGATGCCGGCAATCATAGCAAGTGCAATACCTGTATTTCCGCTTGTTGCCTCAATTAATTTACTGTTTCGGTTAATCTCTCCACGCTCCATTCCACTTTTAATCATGTTATAAGCGGCCCTGTCCTTTACACTACCGCCCGGGTTATGACCTTCCATTTTAAACATTAGGGTAACATCCGGGTTGGTATTTAAAGATCTTGAAACGACAAGTGGCGTGTTTCCTATTAAATCTAAAATACTATGAGACATTGGGTATGGATTTTACTTTTATTTCAGCACTGTGAAATACCTTTGAATTAGGGGGTACAGATGAAGTTACCCATGCATTACCTCCAATAATTGAATTTTCACCTATAGTAGTATTTCCGCCCAAAATAGTGGCATTTGCATATATAGTTACATTGTCTTCTATGGTAGGATGGCGCTTGGTTCTCTGTAAATTTTTGGTTACAAACAAAGCTCCTAAAGTAACTCCCTGGTAGATCTTAACATTATTCTTAATAACCGCCGTTTCTCCAATGACTACTCCCGTGGCATGATCAATAAAAAAAGACTCTCCGATATGAGCCCCGGGATTAATATCTACTCCCGTTTGTCTGTGGGCATACTCTGTCATTAATCTGGGAACCAAAGGAAATCCTTTGTTATATAACTCATGGGCAAGTCTATAGATAGCAATAGCATAAAAACCGGGATAAGCCATATACACTTCCTCAATGGATAGGGAGGCCGGGTCACAACTGGCAATAGCCTCTGCATCCAGATTCAGTTTTTCAAGTACTTTGGGGAGTTGTTCCAAATAATTACTCCAAATTTTGGAACAAGGTTTTTCAATATTCCAACAAGCAAGATTTATCAATTCATCGAATTGAACTTCAAGAGTAACAATATTCTCCTCAACCGGTGTTTCAATGTCGAATAAAGTGAGGAACAGTAGGTTTGTAAAATCCTCTACATTCCGCTTAAGCCGATATCTGAGATTCGGTTGTTTCTTGTTTTCGTTTATTTTTTTAATAATTTTTGATTTGTCCATTCCTAAAGGTTGAGTTTCAAAATTAACCAATATTTAAAAAGCATCTAGCTCTAATTGGTTAACTTTAGCATAAAATTTATACCGCTTAGTCGAATGGAAAATACGGTCATTACTAAAGACACGCTAGGTTTTTTAAGTGAATTGAAAAGAAACAATAATCGGGAATGGTTTGAAGAACATAAGCCTGAATTCAAATCGTTGCAAACTGGTGTAAAAGGATTTTATAACAGTCTGATGGATAAGATGAAAGAACATGATGACATTGAAAAACTAAAAGTGTTTCGAATATACAGGGATGTAAGATTTTCCAAGGATAAAACCCCATATAAGTCGCATTTTGCCGGCTCCTTTTCAAGGGCAGGTGCACAACTCAGGGGTGGTTATTATTTACAGATTCGGCCTGGAGAATCATTTATAGCGGCAGGATTTTGGCAACCCAATTCACAAGATCTGTTGCGCATCCGTAAAGAGTTTGAACTTGATGCTACGCCTTTCCGAAAACTAATTAATAGTCCATCATTCAAGAAAACCTGGGGAGAACTGGTAGGCGAAGAAGTAAAAACGGCACCGAAGGGATTCAATAGAGAAGATTCGAATATTGATTTGATAAGGAAGAAAGCTTTTATTTTTGTGCGAAAATTTACTGATAAAGAAGTATTAAGTAAGGATTTTATAGACGAAGTAAATAATTCCTTTAAAGAAATAAGACCCTATTTTGACCTGATGAGCGAGATTCTAACAACCAATCTTAATGGGGAATCCCTTCTAAACTAAGACAGAAGCTTCGAAAGCCTGCACCTGGTCTTTTAAACGCTCAACGACCATGCTCATCATTCGTTTATTTAGGGCAGATGAGTTTTGAATATAAGTCATATATTCTTCAACTGTGAACTGTCCAATAACCATTCCCTTCAGGGCATTTCGGAATTTGATGTCTTTTTGGATGGCATTTTCTATATAATCCAAACGTTTTTCAATGCTCAGTTCATAAAAGGCATTCTTATGTTTTACGATATAATTTTTAAATGCTTCGATCAATAATGGATTCTGAAACTTGATTATAGGGCGCAACGTTCCATTCTGAAACTGTTCATCTTTACTCATGTCAGGGGTAATTTTGGCATTTGGAATCTCCGGCCTGAAGCTTAGGAGGTCAGCAGATCTTTGGTTCATCTGAAGAAGTTTATATAAAATTAGATAATACGCGTACTATGCAAGCCTTTGTGAACAATTAGTTGTTAACTGCTTTATGAACGAATAAAAAGTGAATGAATTTGCAGGATTGATCTAGTTGTGTAAAATCGATTTCAAAAGTAAAGTGAAATATATGTAATTTCGACACCATCCAAAATCAATAAAAATATCTATGAAATTTGGTAAGGTAGACCATCCTGAACTTATTGATTTTACACTTCCCCCGGACCATCCCAGCCTGGCAGGTTTACTGGCCAGTGGTGCCGGCAAAAACCCTCTAAAATTATCTGTAGGCTGTGCCAAGTGGAACAAACAAGAATTAAAAAATTTTTATCCCCGGGGAACAAAGGAAGAGTTAGCATATTATAGCAGTCAATTTAATAGCATAGAACTCAATGCTACATTTTACCGGATATTTCCGGTTGAGCAATATGCTGCCTGGTATGATGCAGTACCTGATACATTTAAGTTTTTCCCAAAGGTAGTTCAAAATGTAAGTCATCTGAGGCGCTTAAACGAGATGGCGTACCCTTCACTCGACAATTTTCTGATGGCAACGGCAGGCTTCAGGGATAAATTGGGAACAATATTCTTGCAAATGCATCCCAACTTCGGGCCAAAAAACTGGGATAGGGTAGTACGATTGGTAAATTACTGGCCTGAAGAAATTCCTCTTGCTTTGGAATTCAGGCATACAGATTGGTTTAATGATATAAATGTGGCCAGTGAACAGTATGATTTACTTGAAGAAAAGAATATTGCAAACGTACTTGTAGATACGGCCGGAAGAAGAGATATTATGCATATGCGGCTTACTAACAATGAAGCTTTTGTTCGTTTTGTTGGAGCTAATCATAAAAGCGATTATCATCGTCTTGAGGAATGGGTTGAAAGGCTTTGGCAATGGCATACCATGGGACTTACTAATATTCATTTTTTTATTCATCAGAATATGGAAAAGGAATCTCCTTTATTAGCCGCTTTTTTTATTAAGAGGATAAATGAGAAGTTCAAAATTGATCTAAAAGTTCCCAAAACCATATTTCCGGAAGCAAACTGATCAGAAAGGTATTCCAACCTCAACAAATGTATTTTTACTGTGATACCGTGGATTTTCTGGTGCAGCCATACAACAGGTTGAACCAAGATAGAACAGAGCCAATTCATCCAGTTTTTTAACACTGCTACCAACTTTTACGGAATTTGCCAGTTTTATAGTCCCTACTGCCGGGCCACCTACAACGGACATATACCAAATTCTGCCCTTATCATCTGTGACATCTATATTGTATCGTTCATTTCTAAACGCAGGCAAGGAAGGGTTTTGTTTGTATATCCACGGTCTTAAAACTATTAGGTCACCCGGGATATGTTGGATTCTGGTAATAGTACCACTTATGGGAGCATGAATTCTGTGGTAATTTTTATTGTGCAAAAAAACATTTGTAAAATTATAATTTGGCGGTATGTCTCCTTTTTCTAAGCCAAAAATAGTCTCAACCGTTCGTAAATCGCTTTTGACTTTTGTTGTTCCTAATTCAGAAACATTTCCCAGATCACACAATAGTCCCTCGCAGGGCCATACCCAGGG
>JABDPH010000054.1 GCA_013042925.1 Eudoraea sp. | reverse complement strand
GGGTATCATTATGATACTTTTGGGTATATAGAAATAGACCATGCTAAGGCTCAGGAAGCATTTGTGCAAGCGGGCAAGAAATTACATTTATTGCCAATAGGAGAGTCGATCGAAGTTTAATTATCTGACTTATTTCGTGGTGCCTAATTTTGCTTTGGCTTGGTTAGAAGCTTTCCCGGCAATTACCGTTAATTTCTAAACCAGATGTATGATTGTGCTACTGTCTTAGTATTTACATCTCTCTTAAGAAGTCAAATGAGCTGTTTTTTAGGTTAAATCTTCGACCAATAACTATTCAGACTCAATTTAAACGTTAGAATTCAGCTATGCCCTGAAAAGCGTGGGTGATTCATATTACTTTTTAGTTATTTCCTCCAATCTGTAATTTTTAGACTGAAAATATGGTTAAATTTAGCACCAATTCATATGGAGGCTGTTTTCAAGAAATACAATTTAATCTTTAAAAGACCAAGAGGCACCTCACGAGGGATACTGAAGAACAAAGAAACCTGGTTTTTAATTCTGAATAATCATGGAAAATTTGGCATTGGAGAATGCGGTTTGTTCAGAGGCCTTAGTATTGATGATATTCCGGAATATGAGGACAAATTGTCCTGGACCTGCTCACATATCCATCTTGGCAAGGAAAGGCTTTTAGACGACTTAAAGGATTATCCAAGTATTGCATTTGGCGTGGAACAGGCTTTCATTTCACTGCAGTCTGAAGACCCGTTTTTGCTTTTCCCATCCAATTTCACTAAATCTATGGCAGCAATTGAAATTAATGGTCTTGTTTGGATGGGTGATAAAGAATACATGCAGGAACAAATAACTCAAAAAATAGAATCAGGATTCAGTTGTATTAAACTGAAAATAGGGGCAATTGATTTTGATGAGGAACTTTCACTACTGACTTCCCTGAGAAAAAAATATACCAATGAAGAAATAGAAATTCGGGTAGATGCTAATGGGGCCTTTAAGGAAGAGGAAGCCTTGGACAAACTTAACAAATTAGCTACCTGTGAGGTACATTCTATTGAACAACCCATTAAACAAGGATTTCCTGAAAAGATGAAGGACATCTGTGAAAAATCTCCACTCCCCGTAGCCCTTGATGAGGAGTTAATTGGCATCTTTACTGCGAAAGAAAAAGAGAATTTACTTCAAACCATAATGCCGCACTATTTAATTTTAAAGCCTAGCCTTATTGGGGGTTTTAGGGAAAGCGAGGAATGGATTGAAATAGCCGAAAAATTAAATATTGGCTGGTGGATTACGAGTGCTTTGGAAAGCAATATTGGTCTTAACGCAATTGCCCAGTGGACATATACGCTAAATAGCAAAATGCCTCAGGGATTGGGAACCGGTTCGTTGTTTACTAATAATTTTGACAGTCCGCTCAAAATTCAAAATGGGAAACTGCATTACAATAAGCATTCAAATTGGGAACAAAACTTAATCAACAAATTATGTACATAGAACAAGGTTATAAGGGATTAAATGAACTCTGGCGGTATGCTGTGGGGGTATTAATAATTTTCATTGGTTGGCAATTTGTGGGAGCAGGACCCCTGGTATTGATTCTTCTTGCAAAAGCTTTGGAAACAGGTGATTATCCAACAGATGTAGCAAGTATTGCAAATCTATTGGGTTCTAATTTATTTTTCTTTCTTGCTTTGTTAACCTTTGTTGTTGGTTTTTTGGCACTCTATCTTACTGTAAAATATTTGCATAAACAAAGCTTTCGTTCTTTGACTACTTCACGGAAAAGTATTGATTGGAAAAGAGTCTTTTTTACATTTTTCCTGTGGGCTATAATTTCTGTTGGATTTATTGGCTTGGATATTTTTCTCTCACCTGAAGATTATGTTTATAACTTTCAACCAGGCCCATTTTTAATTCTATTGCTTATTGCCCTTATTTTTATTCCTATTCAAACTAGTTTTGAAGAGTATTTTATGCGTGGTTATTTAATGCAGGGATTGGGTATAGCGGCAAAAAACAGGTGGGTTCCTCTTTTGGGTACGTCCGTCTTTTTTGGGTTGCTACATATTTTTAATCCGGAAGTAGCCAAAATAGGGTATGGGGTTATGGTTTTTTATATTGGAACCGGTCTGTTCTTAGGTGTTTTAACCCTAATGGATGAAGGTCTGGAATTGGCTTTGGGTTTTCATGCTGCTAATAATTTAACGGCGGCTATACTTGTTACCGCCGAGTGGACAGCTTTTCAAACAAATTCTATTTATAAGGATATTTCAGAACCCGAAATTGGTTGGGAAGTTTTTGCACCTGTTTTTATTGTCTATCCCATTGTGCTCTTTATTTTGTCAAAAAAATATGGATGGACTAATTGGAAGGAACGCCTAACCGGCGAAGTCTTACCCCCGGCAGATTTGGATAATATACCTTAAATTTAAGTATATGGAAGTCGAAATACCACCTCAGTTTAAACTTAACGGCCATGGATATTCTAATGAGGAGTTAAAGGAGGTAGCTTATAGTTTAATTAAGGAAGGAGAAGATTTTGAAAAGGAAATTGGCGACTTTCTGCTAGATTGGTTGTCACCAGATACTGAACTTACGGTAAGAACATCTGGCTCCACAGGTATTCCTATTGGAGTGGCATTAAAAAAGCAGCACATGGTAAACTCTGCCAAAGTTACCGGTGAATATTTCGGGTTAGTACCGGGTGACAAGGTATTACTATGCCTTTCTACAGGCTATATTGCAGGGAAGATGATGCTGGTAAGAGCAATGGTCCTTGGTTTAGAAATAGATTTTGTGGCACCCACTTCAAGGCCTCTTGATGGTGTCGCAGAATCGTATAAATTTTGTGCTATGGTACCACTGCAATTGGAATCTTCAATAGATAAATTAAATCAAATCGAGACAGTAATAGTTGGCGGAGCTCCGGTATCTTCACAATTAAGGAAATTGATTAGCTCTAGTGCTACAAGGATTTTTGAAACTTATGGGATGACGGAAACTATTACACATGTTGCTGTCAGACCTTTGAATCATACAGACACCAACTCAGATCATAATGCTTTTGAAATATTACCGGACATATCTATTTCACAGGATGACAGAAAATGTCTTATTATTGATGCGCCAAATATTAGTGATGAGCCAGTTATCACTAATGATATTGTAGAATTGATTTCGGAGAGGAAATTTCTTTGGTTGGGGCGATATGACAACGTGATTAATTCAGGCGGCATCAAATTAATTCCCGAACATATTGAACGAAAATTATCAACGTTAATCAAATCGAGATTTTTTGTTGGTGCTTTACCAGATGAAAAGTTAGGGCAGAAATTAGTCTTAGTTGTTGAAGGTGAAAATATAGAAGGGCTTAAGGAACTCATTTATAAAGCTGATTTAAAGAAATTTGAGTTACCCAAAGAAATCTACTATGTACCGGCTTTTAAAAACACAACCAATGGTAAGATAATTAGAGAAAAAAGTTTGTCCTTGATAAAAAACTGATATTTACGGTTAGCCTGTAAAACCCAATTGTTAAATTAAAATGAATTTTAATCAAAAGAATTCCATCCATTTCATGAAACCTTATCTAACATTGTTATTGCTTTTTATTAGTTCATCCTTATTATGCCAGCAAATCCTCTTAGAAGAAGAGCGGGCACAAGTTATTGATGAAATTTTAAATGAACGGTTTGAATTACTATTACCGGAACTTATGGACCAATCAGATTTGGATATGTGGATTCTTATTTCACGTGAATATAATGAAGACCCGGTATTGAGAACCATGCTGCCTGCTACATGGCTCAATGCAAGAAGAAGAACCATTCTGTTGTTTTACAGGGATAAAACCAAGAACACTATTGAAAAACTGGCGGTGGCGAGATACAATGTGGGAAATAATATCTCTTCAGCCTGGGATAAGGAGAAGGAACCAGATCAATGGCAAAGATTAATTCAGTTGATAGAAGAACGCAATCCGAACAAAATAGGTTTAAATTATTCAAAAGATCACAATATTGCCGATGGTTTAGATAAGACAGACTATGAGGAATTCTTGCAGAATTTACCAAGGAAATACGCTTCAAGAATAGTATCTGCTGAGCAACTTGCTGTTAGATGGATTGAAACAAGAACTGAACGGGAAATGGTTATATATAATCAATTGGTATCCATTACACATCAAATTATTGCTGAGGCATTTTCAGAAAAAGTTATAACCCCGGGAATTACAACAACTACTGAAGTAGAATGGTGGATGAGGCAAAAAGTTACAGATCTGGGTCTGGAGACATGGTTCCATCCTACGGTAGATGTGCAGCGCACAAATGATGAATTAGAGGGTCATCTCTATTCATTTTCGGGCAGACCAGACCAAATGGTAATTTTACCCGGAGATTTATTACACTGTGATTTTGGGATTACCTACCTGAGGTTAAATACGGATTGTCAGGAATTGGCCTATGTTCTAAAACCGGGAGAGAAGGAAGCACCGGAGTTTTTAAAGGAAGGTCTTAAAGATGGGAATCGGGTACAGGACTATCTTACAGCAAATATGATAAGGGGGCGTACAGGAAATCAAATATTAAAAATTGCATTAGATCAGTCTAAAGAAGCCGGACTAAGGCCAGCCATTTATACACATCCATTGGGATCTTATGGCCATTCTGCAGGCACAACAATTGGGATGTGGGATTCTCAGGGAGGAGTTATGAAAGACGACGGTGAGAATTATCCACTAAATCCCAACACCGTATATGCGATAGAATTAAATACGACTATTAATGTTCCGGAATGGAATAGAGATATTAGGATCATGCTCGAAGAAGCGGGATTCTATGGTGAAGAAGGTTTTAGGTATGTAAATGGTCGGCAAACAGAGTTATTACTAATACCCAGGTTAACTGAAAATTTGGGAAACTAAACCTGCAAAACACCCATATTGAAAGTTTTTTCAATCGGTGCAAAATTTGCAGCTTCAATACCTAAGGAAATCCATTTTCGAGTTTCCAGGGGATCTATTATGGCATCTGTCCATAAATGTGCGGCAGCATAATATGGCGATATCTGCCTGTCATATCTTTTTTTAATTTCATCAAAAAGTTCTGCCTCTTTTTCCGGAGTTATTTTCTCGCCCTTCTTTTTTAAAGATGCTTTTTCTATTTGAAGCAATACCTTCGCAGCAGAATTACCGCTCATTACAGCTAGCTCGGCACTTGGCCAGGCTACAATTAGTCTGGGATCATAGGCTTTTCCGCACATGGCGTAATTACCGGCTCCATAACTATTGCCAATAATTACAGTAAATTTAGGTACAACAGAATTACTAACCGCGTTAACCATTTTGGCCCCATCTTTTATAATACCACCATGTTCACTTTTACTGCCAACCATAAAACCTGTAACATCCTGAAGGAAAACAAGAGGTATTTTCTTCTGATTGCAGTTGGCGATAAATCTGGTGGCTTTGTCTGCAGAATCGGAATAAATAACACCCCCGAATCGCATTTCACCTTTTTTAGTTTTCACTACTTTTCGCTGATTTGCTACAATACCTACTGCCCAGCCATCAATACGAGCATAACCCGTGAGAAGAGTTTTCCCAAAACCTTCCTTATATTGCTGAAAATCCGAGTTGTCTACAAGACGCTTTATTATTTCAAGCATATCATATTGCTCCGTTCTTGACCCGGGTAAAATACCATAAATATCTTCCTGTTTCTCTGCAGGTTTTATAGATTTAATTCTGCTAAATCCAGCGGTAGCAGGACTCCCAATTTTATCAATAAGGTTTTTAATGGTATCGAGGGCATCTTTATCATCTTTTGCCCTGTAATCCGTTACTCCACTTATTTCACTATGGGTCACAGCTCCTCCTAGGGTTTCATTATCAATATCCTCCCCAATTGCTGCTTTTACTAAATAACTACCCGCTAAAAAAATACTTCCTGTCTTTTCTACAATTAAAGCTTCATCACTCATAATAGGCAAATAGGCGCCTCCGGCCACACAACTGCCCATAATTGCGGCTATTTGAACTATTCCCTTACTGCTCATAATAGCATTGTTTCTGAAAATACGGCCAAAATGTTCTTTGTCCGGAAAAATTTCGTCCTGCATAGGTAGATAAACCCCTGCACTGTCTACCAAATAAATTATTGGAAGTCTATTTTCTATGGCGATTTCCTGAGCTCTAAGATTCTTTTTAGCAGTAATCGGGAACCATGCACCAGCTTTAACCGTAGCATCATTTGCTACTACAATACACTGTTTGCTTTTAATAAAGCCTATTTTGACTACAACACCTCCAGACGGGCACCCGCCATGTTCTTTGTACATATTATCGCCCGCAAAAGCACCAATTTCAATAGCATTGCTTTTATCATCTAACAAGTAATCTATTCGTTCTCTTGCAGACATTTTTCCCAGTTCATGCTGCTTTTCAATTCGGGTTTTTCCACCACCCAATTTTACCTTTATAAGCCTTTTCTTTAGCTCTGAGATTAGTAATTTATTGCGATCTTCGTTTTTATTGAAGTTGATATCCATTCTTTATCTTCAGTTTCTTTAACAGGGTTAAAGATAAGGAGTAATATTGATTAACTTTAACAAAACTGAACAGTAAGATATGAAAGAAAAAATTCGTTGGGGAATAGTCGGATTGGGGAATATAGCTCAAAAGTTTGTAGATGATTTAAAATTAGTGGCAGATGGGGAACTCACGGCCGTTGCTTCCAGAGATATTGAAAAAGCCAAACATTTTGGGGCATTAAATAATGCCAAATATGCATTTGGCAGCTATAATGAATTATTTAATTGTGAAGATGTAGATGTAGTTTACATTGCTACACCGCATACTTCTCATGCAGAGTTGAGTATAGAGGCCATGAAGCAGGGTAGAAATGTACTTTGTGAAAAACCCATGGGAATAAATAGGGCTGAGGTTGAAAAAATGATAGCTGTAGCAAGGGAGAATAAGGTTTTTTTGATGGAAGCATTGTGGAGCCGGTTTAACCCGTCTATTAGAAAAGTGAAGGATTTGATAGACGGTGGTATTATTGGCGATATAGCCTACATACACGCGGATTTTGCTTTTTACGCACTTGACAGAAATGAAAAAGGGAGGCTTCTGAATCCTGGATTGGCCGGAGGATCTCTACTGGACATTGGGATCTATCCAATTTTTTTGGCATATCTTATTTTGGGTTATCCTGAAAAAATTCTGGCTTCTTCTAAAATATATAAAACAGGGGTAGATATCCAAACTTCTATGATTTTTGAATATCCAAATGCTCAGGCGATATTATACAGTGGTCTTACTTCTAATTCAGAAATGAAAGCACAGATTTCCGGTTCTGAAGGAACAGTGTATTTAGCTCCGCGCTGGCATGAGACGCAGGAATATTCAATTGAAAAAAACGATGAAGTAGAAAATGTTCAGTTGCCTAAAAAAGGAAAGGGATATGAGTATGAGATAGAAGAAGTACATCGCTGTTTAATGAAAGGTGAATTGGAAAGTAAACTTTGGTCTTTGAAACATACTTATGATTTAATGAGGATTATGGACGATATTAGACAACAAACAGGGGTAGTATTTCCCTTTGAAAAGTAAAAGTTTAGGTATTTACTTTGAAAAATTCTTATAAAATTTCCGATATTTGAGGTCCAACTAAACTAACTATCATGGGAATGAACAAGAATACAGTCCTTGCCTGGGCTACTTTTATTATGATTTCTGTCGGCTTCGGATTAATTGCTCTTGGGGCATTTCGTTATGACGATGTAGCCGGATGGGGATTTGCCTCCGTAGGAATTGGATTCTTTGCAATAGCCTGGGTATTCAATGCACTAAAAGGAAGGGTTTGAACCCTATTATTTCCAACTATATTTTTTTTCACAACAGCTCTTTAAACTGTTTGATTAATACTATTCCAAAAACATATTAAGTTTATGTCTGACGATAAGAAGGTAATTTTTTCTATGTCCGGGGTTACCAAAACCTATAAGAATGCCAATACTCCGGTGCTTAAAAATATTTATTTAAGCTTCTTCTATGGAGCCAAAATAGGAATACTCGGTCTTAATGGATCAGGTAAGTCTACATTATTAAGGATCATAGCCGGGGTTGACAAAAATTATCAGGGAGATGTAGTATTTTCTCCGGGATATAAGGTGGGTTATTTGGAACAGGAGCCTGTACTTGATGAAAACAAGACTGTTTTGGAAGTTGTTAAGGAAGGCGTGTCAGAAACAGTGGCTATCCTTGATGAATACAACAAGATTAATGATATGTTTGGATTGCCTGAGGTATATGAAGATGCTGATAAAATGCAGAAGCTAATGGACAAGCAAGCAGCGCTGCAAGATAAGATAGATGCTTCAAATGCCTGGGAACTCGATACTAAACTTGAGATTGCAATGGATGCCCTAAGAACACCGGAGGCGGATATGAAAATTAGTGTATTATCTGGTGGTGAGAGAAGGAGGGTTGCATTATGCAGGTTGTTATTGCAAGAACCGGAAATTTTGTTGCTGGATGAGCCAACTAACCATTTGGACGCTGAATCTGTTCATTGGCTCGAACACCATTTGGCACAATATAAAGGAACTGTTATTGCAGTAACGCACGACCGTTATTTCCTTGATAATGTTGCAGGTTGGATACTCGAGCTCGATAGGGGTGAAGGTATCCCATGGAAAGGAAATTACAGTAGCTGGCTGGATCAAAAATCCAAACGCCTTGCACAAGAAAGTAAACAGGCTTCGAAAAGGCAAAAAACACTGGAGCGGGAATTAGATTGGGTACGTCAGGGTGCAAGAGGCAGGCAGGCTAAACAAAAGGCCCGACTCAAGAATTACGACAAGTTATTAAGTCAGGATCAAAAACAACTTGATGAAAAGCTAGAAATCTATATTCCAAATGGTCCAAGGCTTGGAACCAATGTTATTGAGGCTAAAAGTGTAAGCAAAGCGTTTGGTGATAAATTGCTTTATGAAGATCTAAATTTCAAGTTACCACAAGCCGGAATAGTTGGGGTAATAGGGCCTAATGGGGCTGGGAAAACAACTATTTTTAAAATGATAATGGAGGAAATAGCGCCGGACAAAGGTGAATTTATTGTAGGGGAAACAGCGAAAATAGCTTATGTAGATCAAAGTCATTCTAATATTCAGAAAGATAAGTCCATCTGGGAAAACTTCAGTGATAGTCAGGAATTGATTATGATGGGAGGAAGGCAGGTTAACTCCAGGGCATATCTGAGTCGTTTTAATTTTTCAGGAAGTGAACAGAATAAAAAAGTTAATATGCTTTCCGGAGGAGAAAGGAACAGATTGCATCTCGCAATGACTTTAAAAGAAGAAGGTAATGTATTGTTATTAGATGAACCTACAAATGATCTGGATGTAAACACCTTAAGGGCATTAGAGGAAGGTTTGGAAAATTTCGCAGGTTGTGCCGTAGTAATTTCTCACGATCGATGGTTTCTAGATCGTATTTGTACCCATATACTTGCCTTTGAGGGCAATTCTCAGGTGTATTTCTTTGAGGGTTCGTTCACTGAGTATGAAGAAAGTAAAAAGAAACGCTTAGGGGCAGATATTATGCCCAAAAGAATAAAGTACAAGAAATTAATTAGGTAAAACTTTACTTATTAAGACTATTTCTTAATAATCATCGCTCGGATACCAATCCAGTTGAATAACACTAATGTCTGAATTTCCCTGATTTACCAATGCTTTAAATTTACCAACATCACTAACATCTGGTCTGCCCCGATAATGATAGGGATACACTTCCATGGGTTGAAATTCAAGCACTGCACTGGCAGCGCTTTCTATGGTCATAGTATAGGGCAGGTTCATACAAATAAACGCCTTGTCAATATTTTGTAGTGCTCGCATTTCGGGAATATCTTCAGTATCACCTGAGAAATACAATCGTTCATCACCTATGTTTAAAACATACCCATTTCCTCTTCCTTTTTCATGAAATGCTTTAGCTTCTTCTCTCAAATTGTACATGGGGATTGCTTCAACAGTAATACCAAATCGCTCCTTTGAATCTCCATTGTTCAATACATCAATTTGCGGCGTATATTTGGCGGGGATTTTATCAGCAACTGCCTGAGGCACAATGATCTTGGCTTTTTCGGTTTTTAGCTCCTCTAGTGTTTCCAAACTTAAATGATCTCCATGTACGTCTGTGATCAGAATTAAATCGGGTTGCTTTTGATCTTGAAATACCTCAGCACCCCCAACAGGGTCAATGTAAATGGTAATATCACCCCACTCAAGTACAGTGGTGGCGTGTTCAATAGGGATTATTTTGATTTTGGATTGAGGTACAGGCGGCACCTGTAATTGCTCTCCATATTGAGGTTCCGAATCAAGATTGGATTCTGATTTAGACTTTTCTTTACATCCGTTCAAAAATAAAGCACAAATTAGTGTAATAGCAATGATGAAGTTTTTCATGGTATTGATTTAAATTAAGATCGTTGTAATTAAATTAAAGTTAATTAATAAATGATCACTAAAGTACAAGCTGCATTTTAATATTGCTTCTGGCATAAGGTGTATTCTCTTCCAGGGCCACTTCCCTGAACCCAAATTTTTTATAGATATAAATGGCGGGTTCGAGGATGGTATTAGAATACAGAATTAAATCTTTCCAATTTTGACTTTTGGCAAAAGCAATTCCGTGCATCAAGAGTTTTTGTCCAATCTTTTGCCCTTGATAAGCCTGGTCAACAGCCATTTTGCCAAGTTCGTAGGTAGAATCTTTTAATTTAATAAGCGAATAACAGCCTACAATTTCAGCGTCTTTTTCCGCAAAAAAAATATATCCTCCTTTATCTATGATGTTACTTTTGCAATTTTCCAGTAATTCAGCATCCTTAGGTTCAACGTAAAAGTGTTTCTCCAGCCATGATAAATTCAAATCTCTGAAGTATTTGGCAAGACCCGGTCTGAAAGGGATTATTTTCATAGAAATTATTAGTATTTCAATTTGAAGGTAACCATAGCTAATATCAGGAACTACGTGTTAAAATTATTTAAAATATTTTTTAACAAGAAAAATCTAAAAGTAAATCTAAACCGTATATAGACTGATACAAACAAATACTTTCTATAAAGTAACAAAAAGGTTAATTAATATTTACATTATGACTGAAACAAAAAGTAACAATGGATTAAAAGTTATAGCTGGCTTATTAGGCGTAGTTCTATTAGCTACTATTATTTACACTGTTAGTCTCTATCAGGATAAGAAAAAGACAACTATGGCTCTTACACAAGAGAAAGATCTTGTTGTGGAGGATTTGAATAGCTTAAAGTCTGTATACGATAAGGCTATCCTTGAAAGCAATGCTACTAATGAAGAATTAGTTAGTGCAAGGGATAGGATTGCAAAGTATATTGACTCTGTTAAAACTATGAAAGCTGATATCGCTTCACTTTCCAGATACAGAAGACAGGTTAATGTTCTTAAGGAAGAAAGAGAGCAATTATTGCGTCAGGTAGACTCTTTAACTAAGTCTAATACGTTTATTGCAATGCAAAGAGATAGCACTTTTGTAGAATTGGAAAAACAAACCGTATTCAACGATTCACTTGTGGTACAAAATACTCAGTTAGCTGACGCTGTTGAAAGAGGTTCTGCTTTAAATTTATCTTCTTTTACTGTTGATGCTGTAAGAGAGCGTAATAACGGTAAATTGGTGTCTACTTCCAGAGCAAAAAGTACTGATAAATTTAAAATCTGTTTTACTGTAGCTGATAACGTAATAGCTGAAGCAGGTGACAGACAATTCCTTGTTGAAGTTTTAGATCCTCAAGGTAATGTTTTAGGCGGAGGAATGTCTAAATCTAGTGAGGACGGTGCCTCAGTGTCATATAGCAAAGAAACTAATTTCTATTACGAAAACAATGATTTAGATGTATGTGATTTTATAAACAAGCCATCAGGAGATTTCCAAAAAGGAAATTACATGGTAAATGTTTATGATGACAAACTAAAGTTACTAGGAACATCTAAGTTCGCTTTAAAGTAATAAACACTATCCAATTAATAAAAAAAGGGTCAATCTTAGGGTTGGCCCTTTTTTGTTTAAACTATTCCAAATAAAATATTCTTTTCGGGAGAATTGAGATTTAGTATAGGAAATGGTCTATTTCTCTCTTATGGATAATTCTACAATATTAAGTCATATAAAAAGACAAGGGAGAAATCTATTTGAGACCACCTACCATATCTTCTGGTTTAACCCATTCATCATATTCTTCTTCAGTAACATATCCCAGATTAACTGCTTCTTCCTTTAGGGTAGTCCCATTCTTATGTGCTGTATTCGCTATTTCTGCAGCCTTGTAATATCCAATTTTAGTATTTAAAGCTGTTACCAGCATCAATGAATTGTTCAATAATTCCCGTATTACATCGTGGTTTGGTTCAATACCTACAGCACAATTTATATCAAAACTTATCGCTGCATCTCCTAAAAGCTGGGCAGATTGTAAAACATTTGCAGCCATTAATGGTTTAAATACATTTAACTCATAATGCCCCTGAGTACCTCCTATGGTAACAGCAACATCATTGCCCATAACTTGAGCGCAAACCATAGTAAGGGCTTCACATTGCGTTGGGTTTACCTTACCTGGCATTATTGAACTTCCGGGTTCGTTAGCAGGAATTATGATCTCTCCAATTCCTGATCTTGGCCCTGATGCCATCATTCTAATATCATTGGCTATTTTATTCAGGGAAACAGCCAATTGTTTTAGCGCCCCATGGCTTTCAACAAGAGCATCGTGTGATGCCAGTGCTTCAAACTTATTTGGAGCCGTTTTGAACTTGAGACCGGTGAATTCCGATATATATTTTGCTACCAATACGTCGTAGCCTTTAGGGGTGTTTAATCCCGTTCCTACTGCTGTTCCACCTAGTGCCAATTCGCTTAAATGATCTAAAGTATTTTTAAGAGCATTTAACCCATGATCTATTTGAGAAACATATCCAGAAAATTCCTGTCCAAGTGTTAATGGGGTTGCATCCATTAAGTGAGTCCGCCCTATTTTAACCACCTTATTAAATGCTTCAGCTTTTTTATTGAGTGTATTTCGCAATTGTTCTAATCCCGGAATAGTAACTTCAACAATTTTTTTATAAATGGCAATATGCATACCTGTTGGAAAAGTATCATTAGATGACTGTGATTTGTTGACATCATCATTGGGCTGTATTGTCTTTTCTCCTTCACCAATGGTTTTTCCCGCCAATTCATGAGCCCTATTTGCAATAACTTCATTTACATTCATATTGCTTTGGGTTCCGGAACCGGTTTGCCATATTACAAGAGGAAATTGATTGTTATGGTCTCCCGCAAGGATTTCATCACAAACCCGGCCTATAAGATCTCTTTTTTCCTTGGATAAGACCCCTAATTCACAATTGGTATAAGCTGCTGCCTTTTTTAAATAGGCAAATCCCATGATCACATCAAATGGCATAGAAGCAGGGGGACCAATTTTAAAATTATTTCTTGATCTTTCAGTTTGTGCACCCCAGTATTTATCTGAAGGAACCTTTACCTCACCCATAGTGTCTTTTTCAATTCGGAAGCTCATAATTGTGTGTTTTTTTGTAGCAACAAAGATAAGATACAAAGGGCTATTTTAATTGTTGTAAAATTGAAATTTCATGTGGTACAATTTTTTTTGCCTTTGATTTGCTGAAATTACTATTTTCAAACTATCTTTGTATTCCAAAGAATAAGAGTATGTTCGAATTTGATCAGTATTTGGGATTTTTAGCTTTTTTAACCATTGTTACAATAGGTTTTTGGCTAATGATGTTTTTATTATTATTTGTAGTACCCTATTGGCTGGGAGGCAATCTTTTGGAATTGTGGAAAGAAAAACGTGAAGCCAGAAGAGCCCAACGCAATGAATAAAAAATAGAAGCCGTGAGGCTTCTTTTCATTTTAAGGACACAATATTTTAAGATCCTTCAAATTCAAAATCATCTCCATTACCATTTCTTCTTCTGTTACCATTCCTTTGGTTCTTTTGTTGATTGAAGCGATATAAGAAAGACAGTGTTATTTGTCTTTCGCGCCACTGGAATTCACTGTAGGTAAAAACATTATCCGTTCGGGTTTCACTTCTTCTTTTTCTGCTGTTAAAAAGATCACTTACGTTGAGTGAAAGCGTAGCTTTGTCTTTAATTACATCTTTACTGAATGCTAAATTGGTACTTAAAATACCTTTACTAAGGCTTTGTGCATTTTCCCTTGGACCCCTGTAAAATAAGTTGGCTTGAAAATCGACTTTCCCGGGAAGTGGAATTTTAGCACTAAACCTGGTAAACCATGCCAGGTTATCCGCATCAAAAATTTGAGTTATTTCCTCACCCTGAAAATTAGTATACGTATAGTCTCCGCGTAGTTTTTGGTCGAATATATTGAAATTTAAAGTAAAGCGCCAGTTCCTTTTAGGAACATACACCGTTGTAAATTCCATTCCATATCTGGTATCTGTTGCCAGATTTATGGGGGTTCTTACCTGTACGGGTACAAAAACCGGATTGTCTGGATCATCAGGATTCTCAATTTCTACAAAATCTCCGGTTTCAAGGGTAATAAATTGGAATACACCTGTTGAATAATTATAATAGACAGAACTCGTAAAGGTTACCTTTTCCCATCGTTTCAGATACTCCAGATTAAAGGAATTTGTATATGTAGGATTAAGATCCGGGTTTCCAAGGAATAAGTTTGTGTTGCTAGATCTCGATGGGAATGGATTGATAAATCGGGAGCGGGGCCTTCTTAGCCTTCTGCTATAACTAATACTCAGCTTATCCATTTCAGAGAAATCGTAACCAAGAAAAAGTGATGGAAACCAATCCACATACTTTTTATTATTTACTTCATTCGTAGTTACCAATTCTATTCCAATATCAGAGGCTTCCATCCGCAGACCTCCAAGGGCATTGAATTTGTTGAATTTTCTTCCTAATTGCACGTATGCGGCATTAACATTTTCTGTATAGATAAGTCGGTTACTAAAATTGGGGTCACTAATTAATGTGCCATCTTCTAATAATCCGAATTTAAAATCTGTATCAAACGTATTAAAAGTCCCCCTGTAACCCAATTCAAATTGAGACTGCTTGTCCTCGCTAAAAGGAAGCACATATTCCATCTGAACTAATTGATTAATTTGAGATTCATCATTAATGGTCTGTTCTGTTGGAAGTTTTTCATTTTCATTAAGTACAATCTCATTAATAATTGCATTTTCAACTTCTGAGCCAGTTGAATACTGATAATCAATTACTATTTCGTGTCCTTTATCATCAAATTTCTTTGCGAAATTAAAGGAGTACTGTATATCATTTTCATCTTCTCTTTC
>JABDPH010000049.1 GCA_013042925.1 Eudoraea sp. | reverse complement strand
CAATCCTACGGGCCCTTTTAATAATTTAGGCGTACCAGGAGCAAAAAGTTTTCATCTTCTGGCGCCTGGCTATGGAAATTTGGGAAATGTACTGCTGGGACTGGCCAATCCTTATTTTGTAAGAATGACAGGGTCAACTCCGGATGCAAGTGTTTTGGATTTGGCTGTGACCCAGAGTCCGTCATTCTTTTCATTGTGGATTGGAAATTTTGATGTCCTGGGCTATGCAGTATCCGGTGGAGATGGGACCGATCCCATAACGCCCTCATCTGGACCTCCTGGTGTTGGTTTCGACCAATCTTTTGGAGCTTTGATAGCTACGCTTACCGCTTCTGGTGCGGGAGGTGTTGTGGCTAATATTCCTGATGTGACTAAAATACCATATTTGACTACAGTTCCTTACAATCCAGTACCTTTGGATGCCGCTACAGCAACTGCTGTAAACGGGGCTTATGCACCTTATAATGGAGGAATTCAAGCCGCTTTAGCCGCTTTAGCGGGCACCGGACTTTTTACTGAGGAAGAGGCAAATGCCAGACTTATTAGTTTTGAGGCAAGCGCTACTAACGCAGTGGTTATTGAAGATGAGAGTTTAACAGATTTGGGAGCTATTAATCCCGCATTTGCCGGGCTACCTCAAATTCGACAGGCTACCGCCGAAGATTTGATCGTTTTACCAGCATCGAATTTTATTGGTACTCTGGCAGACCCGAACAATCCACTTTCCGTAAATGGCGTGGCCATACCTTTGGAAGATAAATGGGTACTACTGCCAAGTGAACAAATGGAAGTTACCGATGCTATTACGGCTTATAATAGTACTATTTCGGGTGCAGCAAGTGCTGCAGGTCTTGCTATTGTAGATGCCAATAACTTATTAGAACAATTGGTGAATGGCGGCCTTAGTAGTGGTGATTTCACATTAACCTCCGATTTAGTAACGGGAGGAGCATTTTCGTTAGATGGTGTACATCTTACATCCAGAGGATATGCATTAATTGCTAATGAATTCATGATGGCTATTGATGCTACCTATGGTTCAAATTTTGAAGCATCAGGAAATCTTGTAGACATAGGGAACTATCCGACAAATTTTTCACCTACGTTGCAATAAAAACAAAAAATATTCCTTTAAAAAAGCGCTTTGTAAGAAGTGCTTTTTTATTGCCCATAAAATAAGGTAAAACAATTTCCATTTAAGTTAGAAAAACATATCTTTGCAGCCTGAAAAAACAATCAATTCATATATTGTTTTAGTTCTTTTTAAATCGCTTTAAATTTTAAATATAAATACTTGAATAATGGCTAAAGTTACAGGTAGAGTATCCCAGATAATTGGACCGGTTATTGATGTTGAATTTCCATCCGGAACAGACCTGCCAAGAATTTATGATTCAATGGAAATTACCAGGAGTGATGGCACTCTTCTTGTCTTAGAAGTACAAGCTCATATTGGAGAAAATACAGTTAAGTCTATTGCTATGGATTCTACTGATGGTTTAAGCCGGGGGACAGAGGTTGTAGCTACTGGTAATGCCATTCAAATGCCAGTTGGGGGAGATATTTATGGACGCCTGTTTAATGTAATTGGAGATGCTATTGATGGCTTGGGAGATTTACCAAAGTCTGGTAAAAACGGACTTCCAATTCATAGAGAAGCGCCAAAATTTGAAGAATTATCGACTTCTACAGAAGTTCTTTTTACAGGAATAAAGGTTATAGATCTTATTGAGCCTTATGCTAAAGGAGGTAAAATTGGATTATTTGGAGGGGCCGGTGTGGGCAAAACCGTATTAATTCAGGAGTTGATTAACAATATAGCCAAGGGTCATGGCGGACTTTCCGTATTTGCTGGTGTTGGTGAGCGGACAAGAGAAGGAAACGACCTGTTGCGCGAGATGCTCGAATCCGGAATTATAAAATATGGAGATGACTTTTTGCACTCTATGGAAGAAGGTGGATGGGACTTATCTAAAGTTGATAAGAAAGTAATGAAAGAATCTAAAGCGACATTTGTTTTCGGACAGATGAATGAACCTCCCGGAGCCCGTGCAAGAGTAGCGCTATCAGGTCTTACAATTGCAGAATATTTCAGGGATGGCGCAGGAGATGGACAAGGCAAGGATGTACTCTTTTTTGTTGACAATATTTTCCGTTTTACACAGGCTGGTTCAGAAGTATCAGCACTTTTAGGCAGGATGCCTTCAGCGGTAGGTTACCAACCTACTTTGGCTACTGAAATGGGAACAATGCAGGAACGAATTACATCAACAAAAAGAGGGTCCATTACTTCAGTGCAAGCAGTATACGTGCCGGCGGATGATTTAACGGATCCGGCGCCTGCGACTACATTTGCCCACTTGGATGCTACTACTGTTTTATCAAGAAAAATCGCGGAACTTGGGATTTATCCGGCAGTTGATCCTCTGGATTCTACATCCAGGATTCTTACACCGGAAATATTAGGTAATGATCACTATTCATGCGCTCAGAGGGTTAAGGAACTTCTTCAGCATTATAAGGAGTTACAAGATATTATTGCTATTCTTGGAATGGAAGAACTTTCAGAAGAAGATAAATTGGCAGTTGGCAGGGCAAGACGAGTTCAGCGATTTTTGTCGCAACCTTTCCATGTTGCAGAGCAATTTACAGGAATACCTGGTGTACTTGTTGATATTAAGGAGACAATTAAAGGGTTTAATATGATAATGGATGGAGAATTAGATCATTTGCCCGAATCTGCTTTCAACCTGAAAGGAACAATAGAAGAAGCAATTGAAGCCGGTGAAAAAATGTTGGCTGATGTTTAAAAAGAACATTTAAACTATGTACTTAGAAATCGTATCCCCAGAAGCTGTTTTATTTGCAGGAGAAGTTATTTCTGTGACTGTACCCGGAGTAAATGGGGAGTTTCAGATGCTTACCAACCATGCACCAATAGTTTCTTTACTGCAGGAAGGTGAAGTTAAGATTCAGGGAGATATTCAAATCGAGGAGGAATATGAAGATAGATTTACTCAGGATTCAAATGGGAAAACTATCCTTCGAATTAATAGCGGCACAATAGAATTAAATGATAATAAATTAATCGTTCTTGCGGATTAAAATATCCTGAAATTATATAAAAAAAAGCCATACAAGTTGTATGGCTCTTTTTATTTTAGAGCTATTAGATGCCATTTACGGCCATCGGACTTATAAGTTTTGAGTTCCAAAAAACCAATCGCCAGATGTGCGTTAAGTGATCGCTTGTTTAACGCATCAACTTCGGTAATAATGCAATTGAAATCTGGCTTAATAGCATCTTGCATATTTTTGTAAAGTTTTTGGAAAAGTCCCATTTTTCGATATGCTTTATCAATACAGACCTGCCCCATTACTATGTATTTTTCATCTCGGGACAATACAGCACTAATTTCCTTAAACATTGGTTTAAGAATATCTATGTCATTACCAAATTTGGGATGCATACATAAAGCATATCCAACAACCTTTTCCTCTTCTTTCGCAATAATATGAGGACATACTTTGTTCATAGCATCCAATAAATCAAAGCTATGGGCTATTGTTACAAAACCTTCCTTTGCAATTTCTTTTTTTGACAATGCGCCTGGAAGATTTTCTTTCTGCAGAGAAAGAATCTGTTCCAATTCCTTTTTGTTTTGTACCTGCCCAATTTCTATTATCATTGCCTGGAGTTTCTATGACTCAATATACTATTTAAAAGTAGGAAATACTACATTTGTGACATGGGCCACCTACCTGAAAAATTACGTAAAAGATTAATTGAAAGGAAGAAAATAAATGCCTTGAGAAGCTTGCCAAAAGGAATTCAGGGAATTGACTTTTCTTCCAACGACTACCTGGGTATTGCGAAAAACCGGATTGTTTTTGAAAAGGCAATAGGTATTCTTTCAGAAAAAGAGATCGTTAATAATGGTGCCACCGGTTCCAGATTGCTTACAGGAAACGGTATTTTATTTACTGAATTGGAAAATCTTTTAAGGGATTTCCATTGTGCTGATTCAGCCTTGATATTTAATTCCGGATATGATGCCAATATAGGACTGTTTTCGTCAGTACCCCAAAGAGACGATATTATACTATATGACGAGTTTATCCATGCCAGTATCAGAGATGGTATCAAAATGAGTAATGCCCGGGATTATAAGTTTAAACACAATGATCTTGCAGACCTGGACGCGCACATCCTGCGGGTAAAAGAAAAAGGCGCGAGTAACAAGAACAGGGAAATATATATAGTCACGGAATCTGTTTTTTCAATGGATGGGGATTCGCCAGATTTGAAAGCCATATTAGACTTATGCAGGAAATACAAATGTCAACTCATTGTAGATGAAGCACATTCTATTGGTTTATTTGGTTCAAATGGCATGGGAAGGGTACAGGAATTGGAATTGCAGGAAGGTATTTTTGCAAGAATTATAACATTTGGTAAGGCCCTGGGATGCCATGGTGCAGCTATTTTGGGAAGTGAAGACCTAAATAAATATCTGATAAACTACGCGAGAAGCTTTATTTATACAACCGGGCTGCCAGCTCACTCATTGGCAACAATAATGGCCGCTTATCATTTTATGACAAGCCCGGCAGGACTTAAAGAGAGAGATCTGCTACATGAAAATATAGCATATTTCAATGAGGAAAAAGAACGTCTGGGAATTTCATCTTTTTTTATTCCTAGTTCCTCGTCTATTCATTCCTGCATAATTAAGGGCAATAATGAAGTAAAAGATGTAGCGCAAAAATTTATAAAAAATTCGTTTGACATCAGGCCTATTCTATCCCCTACAGTTCCCAAAGGGGAGGAACGTTTGCGGTTTTGTTTGCACAGCTTTAATACAAAAGAGGATATTTGCTTTATATTACAGCAATTGGCGCATGAAATTAATAAGTTATGAATCAGGAATTTTATACCCTTGGTGCATTTGAGTACCCTGCGGATGTACAAATTATTAAAGGAAAACTGGAGTCTGAGGGAATTTCAGTCTTTTTAAAAGATGAAAACACCATCAATACAGATCCTTTAATAAGCCAGGCCATTGGAGGAGTTAAATTACAAGTTTACTCCAAGGATAGAGACAGAGCTTTGGATATTTATAACGAAATAAGAAGTTATGCATTGGATAATAAAGGGAATATGATTACTTGTCCTAATTGCAAGGCGCAAAGATCTGAGGTTTATTACAGCAGGAAGGGTCTAATTAATAAGCTTTTTCCTTTCTTGGAGAAAAAAAAGTACAAATGTCTTAACTGCGGTATGATTACAAGCCCTTCACCATTATGAAAAGAATTTTTGTTACAGGAAGCTCTACTGATGTAGGTAAAACCATTACTTCAGCAATAATTACGGAGGCACTGAACGCTGACTACTGGAAACCCGTACAGGCCGGGGAGTTATCAAATTCGGATAGTCACAAAGTAGCCGAATTGATTTCAAATAAAAAAACTATTATACATAAGAGCAGCTACGAATTGAATACGCCAATGAGTCCTCATGCTGCTGCAGAAATAGATAATCTTACAATTGACCTTAACCAAATTATTGAACCGGAAACCTCAAATCATTTGGTAATTGAGGGGGCAGGGGGATTATTAGTGCCTTTAAACGAAAAGAATACTATTTTGGATATTATCAAAAGTGATTATAAGGTTATAGTTGTTTCAAGGCATTATTTGGGTAGTATAAACCATACATTGTTGACTATTGAAAGCTTGAAGCAAAAGGGGTTTGATGTAGCTATTATTTTTAGCGGAAATGAACATCCCAGTACCGAAGGAATTATATTGCGCAAGACAGGAGTAAAGTTAATTGGAAGGATAAATGAAGAAACTAGTTTTGACAAATCTTTGATTAAACTATACGCTACTAAATTCTATCCAATGCTTCAAAAAATTTGAGAGCAATAACCATAAAGTCTAATCAAATGTCAGGCGTGGAAACCGGCAACTATATTCGGAAATATTGAAAGATCTTACAGTAAGAGATAAAAAGCATTTGTGGCACCCTCTGACGCAGCATAAACTTCAGTCTGATATGAGAGGTATAACCAAGGCCAAAGGAGCTATTCTATGCGATGAAAATGGCAGGGAATATATAGATGGTATTGCATCTTGGTATACTTCTATGTATGGACATTGCAATGATTATATCTTGGAAAAAGTAAAACGCCAGATGGAGGTTCTGGATCAGGTAGTATTTAGTGGGTTCACACATGAACCGGCCATTAAGTTGTCAGAAGAATTAATTAAAATATTACCTCCTAATCAGCAGAAAATATTCTTTTCAGACAATGGCTCTACGGCTACGGAGGTTGGAATAAAAATGGCCCTGCAATATCATTTTAACAAGGGCAATAAGCGAAAGATACTTCTGGCGTTTGAGGAGGGCTTTCACGGTGATACTTTTGGGGCAATGTCTGTCTCCGGGCTTTCTGTTTATAATGGACCCTTCGAGGATTATTTTATTGAGGTAGAACGAATTCCAGCACCCACAAAAGAGAATATAGGAGATATTCTGTTTCGACTTAATTCAAGCTTAGAACTGAACTATATAGCCGGATTTATCTATGAACCTTTGGTACAGGGCGCAGCGGCAATGAAGATGCATGATGCAAAAGGTTTGAGTACGATTCTTAAATTGCTTAAGACTAATCAGGTCCTTCTTATAGCAGATGAGGTCATGACAGGATTTGGCAAGACAGGAAAGAATTTTGCCTCGGATCATATTGATGTAAAACCTGATATTATTTGCCTTTCAAAAGCTCTTACTGCCGGATTACTTCCAATGGCAGTAACCTCTTGCACCCAGGATGTTTTTGATGCGTTTTATAGCGATGAGATTTCCAAAGGTTTGTTTCATGGCCATACCTATACAGCAAATCCATTGGCATGTGCGGCGGCATTAGCTGGCCTCGAATTACTTCAATCTGAAGAAATTCAAAAGGATATTCAGCGAGTTGTACAATCGCATAAGGAGTTTGGGGTGAAAATTAAGCAACATCCAAAGGTGGCTGCAATTCGTCAGTGCGGAATCATCTTCGCACTAGATTTGGATATTAAAACGGAACGTTACGGCAACTTGCGAAACAGGCTATTTAATTTTTTTATGGAGCACGGTGTATTTTTACGGCCGTTGGGAAATACGATTTATATTTTGGCTCCATATATAATTACTGATGCTCAGTTATCAAAGATTTATGACAGTATTGAACTTGTATTGAATGAGATGGTTTAAAATTGTCAATAAAGATTAGTCCCATTCATCGTCCAGTAGGTCTAGGGCTTCATTTTCTTTGATAACGACTCTTATTTCGTGATAGGTCCATGTATCATCTCTGGCACTTGCTTTTATAAATAAAGTTCCACTATCCTCAGGGCCTGCTATTGGAACTTTCATATCTGCAATTTTTTCACCATTAACCCAATTGAATTCACCTTGTATCACTCCATTTTTTTCTATTGGGAAACCCATTTGCCCTATTATTTCTGGGTCTTCATTAATTTTATTAAGAGCGTATTCCAAAGGCACCGAATCATCCAGCATAGAAGTAACGCTAAAAAAAACAGATCCAATAACAATACCGATAATTATCAAAACTGTTAAACACCCACCAACCGGTAAAGCCCAGGACCAATTACGATTCCACCAGCTCTTTTCAGGTAACAACTCATTGTTCATTCTTTTTTATATTGTTTTTATACATTCAAGGTAAGAACTTTTATTTTTACTTTAAATAAGATTGCATTGCCTTTACCAATTACTATTACGTCAATTGCTTCCATTTCTCCTTTGGGAAATAATCAAAAGGAAATTTGGTCCGGTTACCAGCATCCAAAACATTTTTTCAAGAAAATTAAATTTGGAAATACAACCGCTTGGGCATCCTGTTTATCAGAATCCTCCAAATTGGAAATAAAGAAACTCAGGAATAGCAATTCAAGATATCAGAATCTCGATGACAGTGTACTTTTCGGAATTTTTTCTGCCAGGCGAGCAGTCAGAAATGCCGGCTGGGGGGAAAATGAAAATTTTGGAATAAATATAGGTTCATCCCGGGGTGCTACCGGGCTTTTTGAAAAATATCACAATGATTTTTTACAAAATAATGCTGCTCCTGTTTTAACATCTCCAACTACTACATTAGGAAATATTTCTTCCTGGATATCTCATGACCTTCAATCAACGGGCCCCAACATTTCACATTCAATAACATGTTCCACAGCATTGCATGCAGTGTTAAATGGTGTTGCATGGATAAAAAGTGGGATGGCAAAAAAATTTCTTGTAGGAGGCAGTGAAGCACCATTGACACCATTTACTATTGCTCAAATGAGGGCGTTAAAGATTTATGCTTCGGAAGAGAATAATGATTACCCATGCAGGGCTCTTGACCTTAATAAACAAAAAAATTCCATGATCCTTGGTGAAGGTGCGGGCGTTGCCTGCCTTGAATACGGAATTAGTACAAATTCACTAGCCATCATAGAAGGACTGGGATTTGCAACTGAATCGTTAGAACATAATATATCTCTTTCCGCAGATGCTCAATGCCTTCAAGATTCTATGTCTATGGCTTTAGGAAACTTGCATCCCAAAGAAATCGATATTATTGTCATGCATGCTCCGGGGACAATAAAAGGAGATGGGTCAGAATATTCGGCAATTGAGAAGATTTTTGGTAATTCCTTGCCCGCGCTTACAACAAATAAATGGAAGCTAGGACATACTTTTGGCGCATCGGGAATCCTTAGTGTAGAAATGGCAACGTTAATGTTACAACATCAAGGATTTTTTGGTGTCCCTTTTATGAGTTCAGATGGGCCAAAGAAAATAAACAGAGTACTTGTAAATGCAGTAGGTTTCGGTGGAAACGCGGTTAGTATTTTATTGAAAAACCCCAAAAACTAGGCAACTGAAATCACTATAATTAAGATTTATCAGTTTTTTACGGATTAAAGATTATTTTTGATGTTTATTTTAAATTCTTACTAATGGTTGAAGAACGAAATAACTGGACAAAACAGGAAATTCTAGAAATATATAATAAACCCTTGATGGAATTATTATATGAAGCAGCCACAATTCATAGGAAGTTTCATGATCCAAATACAGTCCAGGTATCTACTTTGCTATCTATAAAAACCGGAGGTTGTCCTGAAGATTGCGGATATTGTCCTCAGGCAGCGCGGTATCATACTGATATCGAAAACAACGACTTAATGTCTGTTCAGCATGTAAAGGCCCAGGCATTGCGCGCTAAAGAATCCGGAAGTTCAAGGGTTTGTATGGGAGCTGCATGGCGTAATGTAAAGGATGGCGACGAATTTGAGCAGGTTTTAGAAATGGTAAGAACCATTAATAAACTGGATATGGAAGTTTGTTGTACGTTAGGAATGCTGACTGAAAATCAGGCAAAGCGTTTGGCAGAGGCTGGTCTTTATGCCTACAACCACAACCTGGATACTTCCGAAGATTATTATAAAGATGTAATTTCCACAAGGGCTTTTGACGATAGATTAAAAACGATTGAAAACGTAAGGAAAAGTAATGTAACCGTTTGTAGTGGCGGTATTATTGGGATGGGGGAAAAATTAGAAGACAGGGCAGGAATGTTGGTGGCCTTATCTACTTTAAATCCTCAACCCGAATCTGTACCTATTAACGCACTTGTAGCCGTAGAAGGAACTCCTATGGAGGATATTGAGCCTATTTCTATTTGGGATATGATACGAATGGTTGCCACAACCCGAATTATTATGCCTAAAACTCAGGTAAGATTATCGGCCGGTAGAACAGAAATGACTAGGGAAGGACAGGCAATGTGCTTTTTTGCCGGAGCAAACTCCATTTTTGCCGGAGACAAGTTATTAACAACACCCAACCCCGATGTAAATGAAGATTTGGATATGTTTAAGCAATTAGGCCTTATTCCTCAAAAACCATTTGTAAAAGCCCCACAACCAAAGACGGTGGAGGCAAATGAGTCTAGTTTACAACCAATTGGGGAGAAGCCAAAATGGTCAAGACCAGAACATAAGATTGAACGCAATGAGCTTGCAAAGATGAAATCCAATCCTGGCAAACTTTCCTAGTGAGATCATTTCCATAAAGTCTTTATCACGATTTCAATTTTGAAGTTTAAGATACCAATAAGATTTTGCAATTAAAGGATATACCTAGAGTAAAAACCATTAGCAAAGAGGATTTTATAAATAACTATTATAAACCTCAGCAGCCTGTTGTAATTGAAAAATTCATAACAGAATGGCCGGCCTATTCTAAATGGGATTTTGATTATATGAAAAAGGTAGCAGGGGATAAAACTGTGCCCTTATATGATGACAGACCTGTTGATTATAAAGATGGGTTTAATGAACCTCATGCAAAAATGAAGATGACAGATTATATAGATCTTATTAGGCAACAACCAACGAAATACAGAATATTTTTGTGGAATTTAATTAAAGAAGCCCCCCAGCTCCAAAAAGATTTCTTTTATCCTGACTTTGGTTTCCGATTAATGAAGGGCCTTCCAATGTTGTTTTTTGGAGGTACCGATTCGCATACTTTTATGCATTACGATATTGATCTTGCCAATATTTTTCATTTTCATTTCGAAGGTAAAAAAGAATGTATTCTTTTTCCTCAATCTGAAAATAAGTATCTATATAAAGTACCTCATTCACTAATTACCCACGAAAGCATAAATTTTTCTAATCCGGATTTAGGCGAATGGCCTGCTCTAAAGCATGCCAAGGGATTTAGAACACATTTGAACCATGGAGAAGTCTTATATATTCCTGAAGGATTTTGGCATTATATGAAATATATCACACCCGGGTTTTCAATGAGTCTGCGGGGAATTGCTCACAATTCAAGAAATCTTGTAAAAGCAGTCTATAATGTCTTTTTCATGAGATTTTTTGATAACCTGATGAGAAGAATAAGAGGACAACATTGGATTGACTGGAAAAATAATGAAGCAATAAAAAGGACAAATAGAATGCTCCGTTAATTTCATTTTAGGGACCATTCTAAATAAAAAACATGAACCACTTTATTTTTTCTTTCGATTTATGTTTATGTTTACATTTCTTTTAATAGTATTTAATGCATCTTGTCGAAGTAAAGTCCCGCCGCGATTGTAAAAGATTCGTATCGTTTCCAGTAGATCTTTACAAAAATCAAAAACAATATATAAGACCTCTTGATAAGGATATTGCAGATATTTTTGATCCCGCTGTCAATAAGAATTTTGAACGTGGTAGTTGTGTCCGATGGTTATTATTAAATGATAATAAAGTCATTGGTCGCATCGCAGCTTTTGTTTTAAAGAAAACCTCCGTAAAGGGGGTCTCTGAAAATTTTGGCGGAGTGGGTTTTTTTGAATGTATTAATGATCAAAATGCTGCTAATAAATTATTTGACATAAGTAAAAATTGGTTAATAGACAAGGGTGTTGAGTTCATGGATGGGCCAATAAATTTTGGGGCACGGGACAAATGGTGGGGACTCTTAACTAAAGGCTATGATATGGAACCAAACTATCAATGCAATTATAACTATCCATATTATAAGGAACTTTTCGAAAACTATGGTTTTCAGACTTATTTTGAGCATTATACTTTCCTGAAATCAATAAAGGAAGATGTTAACCCAAGATTGGAGAGAAAAGCCGCTATCGTCAATAGCAACCCAGATTATTCGTTTGACCATTTTAAAATGGAAAAATTTGAAGAACAAACGAATAATATAATTGATATGTACAACAAAGCATGGGTCAATCATGAGGGTGTCTCCGCAATATCAAGAGAACAGGGACATCTGCTAATGAATAAATTGAAGCCGATTATCGACGAAAGAATAATATGGTTTGCTTATTACAAAGGAGAGCCGGTTGCCTTCTATATTAATATTCCGGAAGTAAATCAATGGTTTAAATACGTTAACGGGAAGCTGAATCTCATAGGAAAGTTAAAATTTGTTTGGCATAAGCGGCATAAAAGAAATAAGAAAATGTTAGGTTTTGTTTTTGGCATTGTACCAGGGCATCAGGGAAAAGGACTGGATGGTGGAATAATTCATGCGTTTCATAACATGGCTAAAAGTTTATCTAACCAATATGAAGTTATTGAAATTAATGGTATAGGTGATTTTAATAGAAAAATGATTATCGTCGTAAAGCAGGTAGGGGGTGAGATTTGTAAAATACACACCACCTATAGGTATTTATTCGATAGAACAAAGCCTTTTGAGAGAATGAAGGCAATAAAATAGAACTTCAGTCTATACCAGTTCTTCTTTTTTCTCTTTTACCTTAGATGGAGGCATAGTGCCAAAGACTTTATCCCAAAAAGTATTAGATACACCAAAGGCCTTATCAGGATATCTGTAGTGATGAAGACTATGATGTTGCCATAAATTTTTGAAGCGCTTTGGAGGTCGCATAATGTGCGTGGCCCTGTGAACAAATGAATACATTAAGTAGCCCGTAAAGAATCCAGGAAAAAAACCAAAGGATAAGTCAGAAATTCCAAGTAGCCAAAAAATAGCATAGAACAGTAAAAATAATACACTCGCCATTATTAAACCCGGTACTGGAGGCATTAACAGGCGTTCTTCATCCCGAGGATAATGATGATGCGAACCATGCATAATAAAATGAAAGCGCTGAGACCATTTGGCTTCGGTGACCCAATGGAAAACAAAACGATGCAACATGTATTCCGCAAATGTCCAGAAAAATACACCAACAATAAAGAGGCCGATAATTTCAATAGCGGATAATCCTATTTTTAAATAAGTAAACGAAATCATTGCTATGATGGTAATTCCATAAACAATGATATTCTGAATAGGATTTGTTTTGGTGAGGCTTTCCAAAAATGGGTTTTTGAATATTTTTGCCTGACCGTGATGAAACTCCGTTGTGACTTTTGGCTTCATTTTTATAAAATTAGACGTCAAAGTTACGAATTACAGCCCTAAATACAAGTTATTTGCTTCAGGAAGGTCTAAAATTTCAACCTTTGATATTCTATTATATCAGCTCAGCAATTTTTGCATAGACCAAATTTCTTTCCCAACCCCGGTAAAGTAAATAATCAGCCAATTTTTTTCTCCTTCTTTGGAGATTTTCTTCTCTGATTTGATGTAATCTTTTTCTGGCTATCAAATCTAATTTTTGCGAATAGTCTTTTTTATCTATCTCTTCCAAAGCCAGTTTTATGTTAAATTTTGATATGTTTCGTCGTTGCAGCTCTGCGACAATTCTAACTTTACCCCAATTTTTTAAGTTAAATTTCCCTCTGGCATAACTTCTGGAAAAACGCTCTTCATTTAAAAAGTCGTTTTGAATTAAATGAGTGGTAATAAGATCTATTGCTTGCGGAATCATTCCCATTGTCCGCAATTTAGTAGTAACTTCCAAATGGCAACGTTCCTGATAAGCACAATACCTTTCTAACTTCTTAGTTGCTTCATTTACGGAATAAGATTTACGAGAATAATTCATGCCAACGGCGCAGATATCAGTTTTATTATTAAACCACAGGATGTTCCTGATTTTGACTTCAATTACTCAGAAGTGTTTGTAATTTCAATAATTGGATCTTTGGAAAGATAGACTATTATATTTTCAGATATGGTTATCTCTGCATTACCTTTTACTATCTCATAATTTATATTTTCCATTTTTGGAAGCACTATTTCCAAAGCCCAGTCGCTTTCTGATTGCGTTACTTTCACCTTGGTTGTTTTGTTTTCTTTCTCATAGAAAACTGATATTACATTTTCAGCGACAATCACATTTTCTAAACTAGCTGAATTCCACTCTTCAGGCATCTGAATCATGATCTGAATCTTTTTTTCTGATGCCATAGGTTGGATTCCAAAAAATTGATGAATTATCGGAAGTGCAAAACTATAGATATTCCATGCCTGGGTAATCATTCCGTAATCCGGAGAAACTTCATAAATACTACCGGGAAGCGCATAACTAAACGTGCGAGTCATCCTTTTAAGATAATTAAGTGCCTTGTCAGGCCTACCATAGTTATTTTCCGCAATTGCCTGAACCCCTGTTGGAAGGGTCATTACCGCACCCGTATATGAAAAGACTTTACTTCCTTTGAAGGAACCGTCATCAGAACCTGCCGAAGCATCTCTGTCTATACCTGTAACAAAAACACCAAAAGGATTTACAAAATTTTCAGAGGTTTGTAGTGCTTTTAATGCTTTCTCTTTCTCTGCAATTTTCATTTCCATAGGGGTATTTACAACCCAGTTATGATGCAGTACAAAGGGCCTCAGTGATTTAGAAGGATTATCAATGATAGATTTTTTAGTCTCCTTTAATTCCTCAATTGCCCAAGGTTTATTTAGGGTATCTGCCCTTATAATTGCATCATCTATTAAATGCAAAGCTTGTTCATCAGTTCCTATAAAGTCGGCATAAGAGTGGAATTCTTCAGACCAAAATTCTAAATTAATTTTGTCTTTTAAAGTGTTGGCTACCTTTTTATATTCTAAGGCTAGTGAATCTTCTTTAATTTCTATTGCCATTTTAGCAGCATCGGCAAAAGCTCTTTGGGTATAAACGGCTACATCTATCATTTCACTGTCAAGACCGTGAATTTCCATCATACCAAAGCCATCGGGAAACAAATTTTTGTTATCATCATTTTCAGACATTAACCAGTTTAGTCCATTCTTAACTGTTGGAAAGTACTTTTCCAAAAATTGAATATCCCCGTTCCAGAGGTATATCTGCCAAATTAATGAAGCAAACTGGGGAGTTTCGTTAATATTTCCCTTATTAAAAACAGTGCCATTAGTAGACATTTCGTGAAGGATCCGACCATTGCCATTAACTTTGTTGGAAACGCTGTCCAGAAGTTGGATTGTACTGTATACAAT
>JABDPH010000047.1 GCA_013042925.1 Eudoraea sp. | reverse complement strand
TTAATTGGCTGGCAAAGAATTCCGTCACGTGAAAAGGCTTCACGTTTGTTCATCAACACCTCATCTCAGGGAATTACTTCCAGGGAATTGGCCGTAGATGTTCATCCTTCACAAGCAACCCCATTTACCATTACCTATGAAAGGAGCCATGCGTACGCCGATGGAAATCAGATCATTACCTTTTCTACATCAGTCATACGCGATCGCTATGACAATATTGTCAGTGATGGAACCACAGTTATTTTTATTGTCACAACTTCCGAAGGGGTGAAATTAAAAACACAGGGGAATACCATTAACGGGGTTGCCAGGGCTTTTATGTTACATCCCGATCGGGCTGCGAACTGGAAGGTACAGGGCTTTGTTATGGGTGCTGCAAATAGTCCCCGGATAGCAGTGGATTTTGAAGCTGCGGTAACCGCTTATGAGGTTGAATTCCTGAAAGAATCTAACAATCTTCAAATTGGACCTGTAGTTGGTTATTTGGCCCAACAACAGCCCGATGGCATGCCGGTGCATATTGAGATGTTCAATAGCAACGAGAATAGGGTGGATACAATTGCCGGAGTTATTGCCAATGGCTTTTGTACAATAGCGCTTCCATTGGAACACAGGAGCCCGGGGATATATAGGCTTCAGATAGACATTGGTGGAACAATTCATGATGAGTTAATAGAACTTACGGATGACCAGTTGGAATAAAAACATATACCGCTCCCTTTTGATCCTTTCTTTTGTAGGGCTCAATGCTATGATCCTTTGGGGATTGGCCGAGGCATGGGTATTTTGGAATTCCGGGGCCGATAAGGCCTCCATCCTTCATACAGGAATAGAGATTGATAATTCTTATCAACCGGAAATTGAATGGGACATTTTGGAGAACCAGGGCAGGCCAATGGAAAAACAAACGCTGCGCGATATTGAAAGGGATTACCTTCGTTCCTGGTATGTGCGTTCTGTGGTAACTGCCAGTAATAATCCTTATGGGCTTGATGATTATTATACAGATAGCCTCCGCAGTAAACTTAACCAGGTGCTCGAACTTAACAAGGCCAACGGAATAACATTAAAAGAAACCACTCTGGCACATCATCCCATACTAGAGTTCTACAGTGATGATGGCACACTTGTAGTTTTTTCAGATAATAATGTTGAAAGTTATCGTGAAGTATGGCAGGGCGGGGAAATACTTCACACCATCAGAGAAGTCAAATCCTATCAGGTCATGATGCTCCTGGAAGATGGTTTTTGGCGTATAAGGCACCTTGTTCAGGGTAACCATCCGTCAATACCACAGGCAAATATTCCTGATATGAGTGAGTATCCAATTAAAAGTATCAAAGGGGTAAATTATTACCCTGCCCAAACACCCTGGGATACCTTCGGTTCGGGATTTAGTGAGGAGATCATAAAAAAAGATTTGGCAAGGATCCGGGGAATGGGCCTTAATACCATACGAATTTTTATTCCGTATGGGGCCTTTGGGAAAAGCAAAGTAGCTGAAGACAAGCAGTCGAAACTAATGAAAGTATTCGATATAGCGGCCAGCATGGATCTTAAGGTATTGGTGACCTTATTCGATTTTTATGGAAATTATGACCTGACGGATTGGACAGCGACTCACCGCCACGCCGATACACTCGTGAAACTGCTGAAAGAGCATCCGGCTCTTCTGGGGTGGGATATCAAGAATGAGCCCGATCTGGATTTCGATTCCAGAGGGAAAAATAAGGTACTTGCCTGGCTGGAAGAAATGATCTATCAAGTATCAAAATGGGACAGGGAACATCCGGTAACTATTGGATGGTCTTCTCCACAGGCAGCAGAGCTTCTTGCAGATAAGGTCCATTTTATTTCCTTTCATTATTATGATAAACCGAATCAATTTGAAAAAGACTATCTATCGTTGAAGGAAAAGGCGGGAAACACTCCTGTCCTTTTAAGTGAATTTGGAATATCTTCTTACAGCGGTTTTTGGAATGCCTTTTCGGGCTCAGAGCACGATCAGAAGGGATATTATATTGAAATGAGTAACATTTTGAAGCGGCATGAAGTACCTTTTATGTTCTGGACTCTCTATGATTTTAAGAAAGTACCAAATGAAGTTGTTGGGCGATACCCCTGGAGACGACAACCGCAAAAATATTATGGATGTGTTACCGTCGAGGGACTTGAAAAACCATCTTTTAAGGTCCTTGATCAAACTCTTGTAAAATGAAAGGAGCATTATTCAATGAATAATACTCCCTTCTACTTAACCTGACCAAAAAAAGTCTTAATCTACATTCACCAGGTTCTCAACATCTTTAGTCAGGATGGGGGAAATGGTTGGCAGGTTTTTGTATTTAATAGCCTTGAAGTAATCAGTGTACATTTGAGTAATTGTCGACATGGGTAAGGAACAGGCAGCTTTGTAATTCTTTTTACCCAAAGCTATCCTGTGGCCGTCGTTAACCAGAATACTTTCTATGGCATCTGCCAGGGAGCCTACGTTGTTTGGCTCAAAAAATTCACCGGTATATCCTTCTTCTCTTACCAATATTCCAAGATCTCCAAGGTCTGGCAATGCTACAGCCTTCCCGTAACTTCCGGCCTGATGTAAGACTCCTGAGCTACCGGTTGTAGAAGTATAGGGAAAGACTACTACAGCACTTTCACCAAATATCACAGGCACATCTTCTTCCGCTACATACCCGGTAAACCTAAGATTAGTTACATGGGCGTATTTTACTGCCATCTCGGCAAGATAGCCAGGAGTATTGGGACTGTCTGTGCCCGCGATTACAACTTCTATGTCTTCCTGAGTACGTTTTCGGATCATTTCAACTGCTTCTATCAGGATTTCCACTCGTTTGTATGTTCCAAATTTTCCAAATGCCATAACTTGTTTTGGACCTTTAGGTAAGGAGTAATTTGGTTCCGGAGGTGTTTCAAAAGAACCATGAGGAATTAGTGCAATATTTCGTGCCTTGTATTTCTTTTCCAGAATGGTCACATATGTACTGATGGTGACAGCCACAATGTCTGAAGCCAAAACAAAACGGGTAAGCATACTCCCAATGAAATTATACACTTTTTGAAGCACTTTATTTTGTGTGATCCCTGCATTTTCGAGGTCTACCTGTTCCAGGATATTATGTACAAGTGAAATGGTTGGAATTCCCTTTAACTTACAAAAGAAAGGTGCTAACAAACCCAGGGCTGCAGGGATTTTCCTGTCTCCAAATTTTAAGAATTGAAGGTTGAAAAGAACCGCGTCGGGTTTCGTTTCATGGATGGCTTTGTGGATTCGGAACAGATTAAAATAATTGTTGAAATCCCAACATTCTTTTACGGTGACCTTACATCCTTCTCTCTCGAAGGATAGGTCTTTTTCTTCTGATGTCCTGTCCGTGATCAATACGATCTCCGTTATGTCATCCTGAAGACGAAAATGTTTTACCAGGTGGTATCCATATTCAGTAAGGGTTACTTTGCTGGGAGGATACGCTGTTACAATTGCTAGTTTCATAGGTTAAGTATTAATTAATAATATTTTATGGGACAAATATCTTTCAAAATGCCGGAAAATAAAGGGGTTTACGGCTCATTGAGAGTTTGCTGTAGACGAATGGAAACTCCCTTTCGGCCAATGGATTTTTCCACTTGAGCAAGCTATGTTCCCGAAACAAATTAGCGCTATCAGAGCGTATGTTTTTTAAGTATAAAATAGGAAAGCTGTGAGATCAACAACACAATCATAATTGCAATTTGTACCTGGACAATCTGCTCCAGGGAATCATGAAATATCGTTATCGCGAGTATTTGTGCAAGACCCAACGCACCTGAAATGATCACAGGCAGATAATGATCTAGTGACAAAAAGTAGTAAGCAAAGATATTTCCGATGGCAAAAAGGGAAGTGGCCAATGCGTATAGCCATAGCAGCCCTGCCATTGAAAGATAGGCATCCCCAAACATAAGTTTAATGATGAGTTCCGGGAATAAATAACAACCGGTGATTATGGTAACGGAAAGGAGGGCCACATAGCCAACATATCTGAATAAGACAGGGGTAGTAGATTCGCCATCTTTTTCCTTTTGAACCACTGAAGGCAGTAAAAGCATAACAAACATCCAGGCAACAAAATAAACGACCCTTCCAATTAGGGCAAGGGAGGCGTATAATCCCGCATCACTGGCTCCGAAATAATGTTTCACCATAAGCACATCGCTATTGTTGATGATGATTTGTGTAACCTCATACCCAAGAGTCAAAAAGATAAATCGGTTTACCCGCTTCACATGCTTTGGCGCCAACAGGGAAGGTTTGGCTAAAGCGATTCCTTTCACGTCAGAAGGGATTAGTCCAAAAAGAAAGGAAAAAGCAATCCCCATTGCCACGGAAAGGGCCGGTTCCCAGGGGCAGAAAACAACAAAAGCAAGGGTAATCAGCAAGCGGCTCCACATTTCGGTCTGGTAGGTGATGGAAAGCATATTGAAATTTTGCTGTCCCTGGTAGGTTCCCCGATTAACGCTCATAAAAAAATAAAAGGGGATGCCAAACCCAAGGGCCACAAACATATAAGGGGTATTAGTCTGGAACAACAGTTGCAGGTCTTTGGCGAAATACACAAATAATGCCCCTGCAAGTAATCCTATAATAACCGCTTGCTTGTAAATCCTGTTTCTAAAACTTTCCCAATCCTTTCCGGAGAAGACGACGGCAAATTTGGTCGTAGTAAGCTGAAATGTCATTCCCAGGAAAGACAAGACCAGAAGTAAGGTAACCAATAAGGCCGCATCTGCGTAAGCCTCGGGACCCAGTAATCTTCCCAGCAACAGATTATATAGGTAATTACCTCCGTTTACAAGAAGGACGCTCCCCATGAATAGCTGTTCCGGACTAACTTTCTTAAGCAACACTTTAAATTCGTTCATGGCTTGGGATGTAAGATTTTTTTGTAGACTTTATTGCTTCAGTGTTATCCATATGATCAAGGTGATTATGACCCCGATTCCTATTTTCTGAATGCGCGAATACTTCACATTTTTTATTAGCATGTATTATTAGTAAAGCCATTACAAATCAATTTTAGGTTAAGTGAATTTGTATTTACAAGGCCAAATATCCTCTGATCTGGCGTTTTATTTGAACCGATTTAGGCGGATGGTGCATTTCTGTAGACGAATGGCAGAAATGGCACTTCCGGTGCGGAAAAGTCTGGCATACCTTTACATAACCAAAGAAACCGATAGAAAGGCGACCCCTTAACTATCTAAATACTTAACCTATGAATGCTAGATTTTTAATACCTGTATTCCTTTTGATAACCACATTATTGAGTGGGCAAGGAAGTATGAATGAAGGATTTCAATTATTGGAATCCGGATCCTTCGAAGAGGCCGAATTATTCTTTGATGCCTATCTGGAGTCCGATCCTGATAACAAGACTGCACTGATTTGTTACGGCAGGGCAGTAGGACTTAGCGGAGAGCCGGGAAAGGCCATCAACCTTTTTTCCGATCTTAAAAAAGTATATTCAGACGATTTCGAGGTTCAGATCAATTACAATGAAGCACACCTGTGGGATGCTCAATATGCAAGCGCCCGACCTTTATATGAGGCACTGGTAAATAACAATCCCGATAACTTTCCGGCCCTGTTAGGCTATGCAAATACGTTGAGTAATTTAAAGGAATACGCTTTAGCCCTTGAATGGGTAAACAAGGCATTGGCTGTTCAGCCCGGCAATGAGGGCGGAAAGGTCTCGAGGAAGTATATTAAACTGGGATATACCAATGAATTAGTTACTAAAAAACAGTACGCCAGAGGTGAAGCGATGTTGAATGAAATTCTGATCGACTTTCCCGAAGACAAAGAAACCTTGCTCAATCTGGCTAATCTTTATTTGATTAACAGGAATGTTCCTATGGCAAAGAATGCCTTTCAGCGGATAGCTACCACCCCAAACGATTCTATCAGAGCTCTAAACGGAATTGCCCTCGCAGACCATATAGGGGAAAAGGATAAGGAAGCCTTAAAGATATCCCGGATTGCCTTAAAGAAAGGAGTAAATCTGGAGGATGAGGCACTGCGGGACCAAACCTATGAGCGATATGTACAGGCACTGATCTGGAACTCCCGTTATAAAGAAGCCAAAAAAGCAATAGATAGTTTAGAGCTGAATAAACCAGGAGCACTTTGGATAAAGACCCTAAGGGCAACCCTGGGAATGTACACAGCAGATTTTAAGTCTAGCCTTAAGGAATACGACAGCATTTTGGTTCAGGATAGCACTTCATTTGACGGAAATTTAGGGAAAGCGAATGCGCTGTTTGCTTCAGACAAGATTACGCAGGCTTATAGCGCTGCTTTTAAAACCTTGTCTTTTTACGAAGAACAAGCCGATGCGCAGGGGCTGGTTGAAAAATTAAATGGCCTGCATAACCCATCTACAGAAGGAAAGGCTTTCTACACGTTCGATAATGGCAAGAATATCGCATATGGAAGCCAGGTAAGCGGGGAGATTCCGTTTTCAACAAAATTCAGGGCTGCAGTAACTTATCAGTACAGGATTACAGAAAATACGATTACTTCTAAAAAAGCCCTTTCTCATATTGTATTGGCTGGGGCAACCTACAAACTTCTCCCTAAAACAAATTTGAAAGCGGTAATAGGGTTTAATAATGCCAGTTTTGATACCAGTACCTATACGCAACCTATTTTGGATCTCCGACTTCAATTACAACCTCTTCGACTACAAAACGCAGAGTTAGGATATCAGCGGGAAGTGCAGAATTTCAATGCTGACCTGATTGAACGTGAAATCGTTATGAATCATCTTGGTTTGAATTACAATCTCAATACAACCTTTAAACTTGGATGGTATACACAGATTATGCATACCAGGCAGTCCGATGACAACAAACGTAATCTTGTTTTTACCTCCCTATATTACAATGTATTTAAAAAGCCGGCCTTTAAGATTGGTGTTAACTACCAGTACATGTCTTTCGCAGAGCAGGTGCCAGATATTTATTTTAGCCCGGAGCAATATCAGGCTGTAGAAGTTTTTGGGGATCTTAGAGGTTCTTTTTCAGAAAAGAGTACTTATCTACTAAACTGTGCTACCGGTTTGCAAAAGGTAGAGGACGACCCACAGTCCGTGGTTTTCAGGTTGGAAGCAGGGCTTAACCAGCAGATCTCCAAAAGAGTGATAGGTAGTATTTATGGGAAGTATAGTAATATTGCTTCCGCAACGGCTACCGGATTCAACTTTACGGAAATAGGAGTCAGGTTGAAGTGGTATTTTACAAAAACTCCACTCTTCTCTAATAAGATGTTAGCCAAGCTGTAGCGGTTAGAGCAAATTTAATCTCCGCATGAGTTCCGGGCGGTTAGACCGGCTTATAGGAATTACACTTTTTTCAATCAGGACACTGTTGTCCTCTATATCAATGATTTTTGTAAAGTTAATGATATAGGATCTGTGGATCTGAAGAAAGAGTTCTTCAGGGAGTTTTTCTTTGATCTTTTTCAAGGTGTTGTGTACCCTATGGGTCTCTTTGGTAGTCTTTATATCTATATAATCGCCTTTGGCCTCTATGAATAAGATCTCATCAAAGGTCAGTTTAATAAGTCTCCGGTCTATATTGATATACAAATCTTCCCCTGCTGAACTTGCGTTACCCTCGCCCTTGCTTCTCGAGGGTTGCTGAGCTAATGTATTCTTTACTTTCTGTATCGACTTTGTGAACCTCTCTTGCGTGATTGGTTTAACCAGATAATCCACAATTGCTTCATACTCATAGGCCTCAATCGCAAAATTTGTATCAGAGGTGGTAAGGACGATCTTTGGTGGATCTTTAAGGGTTTGAACAAAATCGAATCCGGTAAATCCGGGCATATGAATATCCAGAAAGACCAGGTCTACACTATGCTGGTTAAGGAATTTAATGGCATCTATGGCATTTGAAAACTCTTCAATGACATCTAGCTCAGGAATGGAAGTGCACAATTGGGCCACAATGGCTCTTGCAGCTGCTTCATCATCTATGATTATACAATTCATGATCTCAAAGGGTCTTTAAATAGGATTCTATGGTCTCTAAAATACTTGAAAATTCTTCATTTAACGCAGTATTCTCCATTTTTAGTTCCTCTTCGTAAGTAACAGCAAGACCATAGGCCTTTTCCAGCCCAAGGATGTTTAATTTATGTTTTAATTTATGAACTATCAATGCCGATTCATTCGTTTTTCCTTCCCGGAGGGTTTTGATGTATTCCTGTTTCTCAACAGGAAACTCGTCCTTCAGAATGGCAATGAATTTTTGCTCAAATGCAAGATCGTCTCCCGACAATTTCTTTATATATTCCAAATTAGGGGTTTCCTTGCTCATTTTTTTAAGGTGAAATAAAACGTAGTGCCTTCGCCCACATTGCTGTCTAACCAAATCTTACCTTCGTACAAATCTACTATCTTTTTAACGATAGACAGTCCAATACCCGTTGATCTTTCCTTGGTTCCTATAGACTGGAATATTTGAAAGATTTTTTCATGATACTCTTTCGGGATTCCAACACCATTGTCTTTAATGCAGAATTCCCAGTGGGTTTTATTTTCCTTTACATCTATAACTACGAGGCCTTCTTCCTTATCAATATTAGTAACCGCATTGCTGATGAGGTTTTGAAAAAGCTGATGCATTTTAGTAGCATCGGCCTTTAGCGTAGGAAGGGGCGTCATGATGATGACATTAACATGTTTTGGGGTATAAATGATCTCCCGTATTTCATTAACCACCAGATTCAGGTCTACAGAAACTGTATCAAGATGTTCGCTATTGATACTAGAATATTTTAATATTCCATCAATGAGCTTATCCATGCCCTCCACTTTTTCCTGCATCATTTGAAGGTTGAACAAACCTGTATCATCTATGATCTCTTTATAATCTTCATGCAACCAGGTAGCCAGGGCACTGATGCTTCGCAAAGGAGATTTAAGATCATGAGAAACAATATGCGCATATTCCTCAAGTCCTTGATTACTGGCTTCCAGTTCTAACAACAACTTTTCCTTCTGCAGCTCCAGGTTTTTCTGTGCCGTTATGTCCAGGTGAATCCCAATGGAACCTACTACATTACCCGTTTCATCATATCTGGGGGCACCACTTATTAGCCAGTAGCGCAGTTCATTAGATTTGGTATAAACCTGAATTTCATAGGAATCCGATTTTCCCCTGAGCCGTTTTTTTCCTTTTTCAACAATGATGTTCTTTTCGGCCACCTTTAGGGTATCACTTGCCTTTGATCCAATTAATTCCTGCTCAGAATACCCGCTCATATTGCAAAAACTTTGATTTACCAATTGAATTACATCTGCATTGTCTACCTCTATTAGCCCAAGATTCATATTGGCGATAATGCTCCAATATTTTTCATTTTGAATCTCAAGATTTTTCTTGTAATTCCTCCTGATCGTAACATCATTATAGGTCCATAAATGTCCTTTATAAATACCATCACTGAAAATTGGGATATAGTCTCGCTCTAAAATGCGGCCATCTTTCATTTCCAGTTCATCTGAAAGGACTACTTTTTGAGCCTTTAAGATCTGATTAATACGTGTAACGAATCCTTTTCCATCCGCAAAATAGTGTTTGGTTTCCTCGGCAGCATTAGAACAATCGGTTCCTTTCAGGCTTTCCGGCGGAACAGGAATATGGAACATGTCGCAAAACATCTGATTCGTCAGGGATATTTCCCTGTTTTCATTTTCCAGTAAGACACCGGTCTGTAAATTCGATATAAGACTGGCAAGCCTGTTTTCTGAGGCTCTGACTTGCTCTTGTGCTTCCCTTTCCTTGGAAATATCCTCTACAATAGCTACTTCATATGCGATCTTCCCTGAGGGTTCCCTTACCGCACTTACTGAAGTTTTGGCTAAAATGGTAGTTCCGTTCTTTCTGAAATATTGTTTCACGATTGAAAAGTTGTCCAGTTTTCCTTTCCTCATCTCAGTCATATACTTACTCGACTTTTCATTGTCTTCGGGCGCCGAAATAGCATCTACAGTAGATTTTTTTAATTCGGACTCCGAATAACCAAGTAGCTCAGAGAAGGTCTTGTTTATTTTAAGGAATTTACCCCCTTGAGTAAGGACAATTCCCAGTGGGGAATTTTCAACTATGATATCGAGCTGCTTCTTTTGTTCGGAAAGCAATACTTCTACCTCCTTTTCCTTCGTAATATCTCTGATAATACCCTGCGCGGCAATGGGGTGGCCCACCTTATCATAAATTATGCTGCTGTTCACTTGTACGTATCGAATGGATTGATCCTTTACAATGATCTTAGCTCTGTAGTTTTTTAGGGTACCTACTTCATAAAGAAGTTTGAAAGATTCTTTGGTATATTCAACGTAATCCGGATGGATCAGAGATCCGAGGTTGATAGTCTCTTCGTTATGATCGTATCCCAGGAGTTGTTTAGCGGCGGCATTCATCCGAAGAACATTACCATTGATGTCCATAACCAGATATGGATCAATGATATTGATAAATACCCCTTCTAATTCAGATGTTTTTTCACTTAAGAGGTTTTCTAAACGCTCATTGGTCTCCTTTAACTGCCGGGCGGTATTGTATAATTCCTGTGATTTTTCTTCCAGTATTTTTTCTGCCTGAAGTCTTGCTTTCTTTTGGCGCTCTAAGGCCCTTTTTAATAAAATTACTTCTTTGTTATCCATGCTGGACAATATGAAATTTTACCTGAGTGCCATCTTCCTTCAGCAACTCATAGCTTATTTCGGCACTGCTGTTGAAATGCGTAAAAGCTTTTTCCATTAGGCCGTGAGCCAGGCTGTATAGCCCTCTTGAAGAGCTGTAAATCATGGATAGGGAAGTATCCGTCTTTTCAATTATGGTAAAGCTGGGTAATTCCGCATCCGGGTAGAGCTTTTTTACATGTACGTGAATGTGGTCCTCTATAGAATTTAAAAGAGCAATTGGCGAAGCATAACTTTTAATGATCTCTGGATGTGCTCTCCCTAAACTATCGAACAAGTAAAGCCCAAAAGCGTATAACAGGTCCTTTGGGGGTATCTTGACTTCTGAACTTAAATTAGTCAGGAGGGAAACCATTTCGTTAAAATCATAGGTGCCAACAGAAGTATAGATGCCTTCGGAGGGCAGCTCAGAATTTTCGATAATACTATCTGTAATTTCCAGTCCAAATTGGTCTTCCACCATTTCCAGGAACTCCGTAAAAATAAAACCTTTCATAAGGATAAAATCAAATTTAAATATAGGAAAAACCTTACCTGCTTTAAAAATTTTGTTGTGAAATGCCTAATTCCATTAACCTTTTACAAGTTCATTTACTTGCCAGTAGGAGATCACCTTTATGAGCTTGTCTTCGTAATCCTCATATTTTAAAGGCTTTATCACGTAGCCCGCAATTCCCGTCTTATAACATTCGAGCAGGTCTGTCCTGTTTTCAGATGTTGTCAGAATTACTGTGGGCAGGTATTTAAGCAGGGGGTCCTTTTTAAGGATCTGAAGAAATTCTATGCCATTCATTCGTGGCATATTAAGGTCAAGAAGGATAATATCAGGCAGGTTATTTTCTTTAAGGATCTTCAACGCTTCTTCCCCGTTGTTTGCCTGAATAAGGGAATGTTTTTCATCCAGCTTGGATAAGGTCCTTGTCAGCTTCATGGTCTCTATAGCATCGTCTTCAATAAAGAGTATTTTCATGGCCTTCTTTTTAATTGAATCTGGAAAGTTCTACTTTAATTTTCAGTCTTAGGTCTAACTGTAGACGAAAGTTTAGGGAGTGTAGACGAATGGTTAATTACTGTAGATGAGAGGGATAAAAGTTCCTAATAATAACCGGCATAGTATTTAAAACCTATTCTGTTGTATTATCTACCATTGCAGTTCCCGGTACCGACTGCCACAGCGTCCAAGAAATGATAAACCCCCATATAAAGCTGGATGTACTTGTTTCCAGAAGATGCGCCATCCGCACCGTTTCCGGCATGATAGGATTGGGAAGCAATAATCCACTGCTACCAAGGATAGTAAATAAAAGCCCCAGTAGAATACTTTTCGAGATCCTGGTACCCCTGGCGATCTTCAAAACCAGGATGCCAATAAAGACCCATAAAAACCCTCTGAAGATCTGAAACAGATAAAGTCCGGATTGGAAATTTCCCTTCATGATTTCCGAAAGTGAATCTATCTCCGTGGTACCGGAGTACAGCAAGCGAACTTCTTCAAATTGCCAGGCAACAAAATAGCCGAAGGCAAAATAGATCAGTGGCCAAATGACAACCGAGAGTAATAGTATTTTTTTGACACTAAATCTTAAGCCGGGAGTATTATTTCTTTTGTCTGGTTCAGATTTAAATTTGCCTGTGATCCATATGGCAATCGCTATAAAGGCAACAAGGGTAAATGCCCCTCCAAGAACGATGGCCGCAATGCCATTGCCCGGCAAACCAAGACTATCATTAAACCAAACCGTCTCAATTTGGGACATGAAATACTGGATCCCAAAGGAAACTAGAAAGACAAGACCCGCCAGCTTCCAGCCCATATAGCGGGCTTTGTAAATTAGTTTAAGTATGATCCCGGCATTAAGCGCACTTACCAAGAAGAAAATAAATCCTGCCGTACCATCGTTATCCGTTTCCATTTCCATGAGATTACTTGGAAAAACCATATTACCAAGCATCAGACCAACTACCCATAAAATCATCATTAGGATACTTAGCCCAAACCAGATTGCAATCTTCTTCAATAATTCCATAACTAGTTTTTAAATTTTCGGGAGTACTAAAACCGCCCAAAGATCCCTAAATAAAGGTCTATAAAACATGATATTTGTCAACTCCTGTAACCTTCTGGTCTGTTCGCTCAAAACAGTCACTGAATGGTTTTTTAGGGCTCTGTCCTGTTTCGATAAGGGGATAAATTGATCATTTTTTCAATTCATTAAGTTCATTTTCAATCAATGAAATTACTCTTTGGGTCTCTTTAATGTTATCATATAGCAACACTGAAATCACATTTCTTTGTATGGTTACAGATTTAATCATAGGGAGGTAAATGGAGTCTTGTATTAGTGCAGAATAATTATTTGGATAAATGGGGACATTAAAAGGGTTATTTGAATCAAATTTTTTATGGTCATAACTAAAAAGCTTGTCAATATAAGCCTGTCTGTCTGGTTGGAAAGATTCAAAATATTCCATTTCCTCCAGCAAGGTCTTATGTGTTAATTCAAAGAGCTCCACAATATTATTTCTAAGCGTATCCGAGCTAATTATATTGTAACCAACATTTTTCAAACCCTCATAGCCCGCAAATGATAATGATAGGTTTGTTCCCGGTTTTCTGGCATCTTGAAAATGTTTATTCATAGTATCTGAATAGGCCATACCGTGTTCGAGAGTAGTAATAACAATATCACTTGATCTGTCCCAGTTTGATCTTTTTATAGAATCAGAAATCATCCTATTATAGTTTTGTTCCAGGGATGTCAAAAGTTCTGTTAAAACTTTCCGTTCTAGTTTTCGTTCTTTCTTGTGCTCATTCCAATTGTTAATCTGTAAGGCAATCAAAATACCAATCACAACCAATAAAATCTCCCCAACGGCATACCTCATGTATTTTAACGGCTTGTTATCGTCTGCCAGTTTCTTGCGTAATTTTCTAAAGAAGTTGATCATGTAAAGGAATCGGTTGGTTGTTTTTCCTAAGGTAAGGAATTATTTAAATGGCTTAAATAGGCCTTACCATAATTGGCCATTAGATCACAATAGTATGAAAAGTTATAACTGTTCGTGCAGTTAGTGATTGTTGCTCAACGTTTCATCATCCTCCTTTTTACCATTTTTTAAAACCTTGGCCGCATGGATGATATAGTTCTTAATATTAGTTATCTGACTTTCATCTAACCGATCCCCAAAATTGGGCATGCCTTTAGCAAGAAATGCTCCTTCCCCTACTATTTGGGGAAACATTCCAAATACTGCTTTATTGGAATACACAATGTCCGGATAAGCACCCCCGCCACTTCCTGGCGTGCCATGACACCTGTTACAATATTGGTTAAAAACCAGCTTACCCTGTTCTATATTGTCCATAGCAACGGTAACCTCCAGATCAACTAATTCCTTTTTTATAGTCGGGTATTCAGGAGCAGCTTCATTTTTGCCTAATGCAAACGTATATATAGTTCCGGGATATAGCTGATCCGTAAATCGCACTGACCTGCCAAGAACGCCACCCCAGCCAGATATTATGGTAATGTATTGTATGCCGTCTACCATATAAGAGATGGGTGAAGCGACAACCCCTGACCCCACATTGAAGCGCCATTTCTCTGTTCCCTCTGCTGCGTCATAGGCAACCAGGAAGCCTTCTGCATTTCCCTGAAATACCAGATCTTCCAGGCTTAGGACGCCGGCATTCCAGGTAGATTTATGTGGTGCCTTCCACTTTTCTTTTTTCTTAATCGGATCCCAGGCAATCAACATCCCTTTTTCATCCGGAGCCAGGGAATCCATGCGGGTAATGGCATTTTTATTTCCGCCAAGGGCAATATTGAAGGTCCTGATATCTTTCTTGTATTCCCAATTTAATGGTTGCCCATAAATCATGGACAGATCCCTTGCCGGTATGTAAACCAAATTTGTAACAGGGTTGTAGGCCATAGGCTGCCAGTTATGCCCACCTGCCGGGCCGGGAAATATTTGGGCATTTAGGTCTTTGTATCTGCCGTAATCGGTTTCTACAGGGCGCCCGGTCTCCAAATCAACACTGGTTGCCCAATTGGTATAAACATAAGGGTCTGCTGAAATTAAGGTTCCATCGGTGCGATCCAGCACATAGAAGAAACCATTTTTGGGCGCTTGCATCAACACCTTCCTAGGTTGATTCTTGATCTCAATTTCAGCAAGGATCATATGTTGTGTGGCTGTATAATCCCAGTTATCCCCAGGGGTAGTCTGATAATACCACTCCAGATTTCCGTTGTCAGAATTAAGTGCAACTATGGAAGAAAGATAAAGGTTATCACCTCCCAGAGGGCTTCTTAATGTCTGGTTCCATAAACTGCCATTCCCGACCCCCACATAGATTAATTTCAGTTCCGGATCATAGGCATAGGCATCCCAGGCAGTTCCACCACCACCGGATTCCCACCACTTTCCTGTCCATGTTTCCGCGGCTTTGCGCATTGCTTCATTTTCAAAGCCATTTGCAGGATTTCCGGGAACTGTGTAAAATCTCCAGGTTTGTTCGCCTGTTAAGGCATCATAGGCTGTGACATAACCCCTGACACCATATTCAGCACCACTATTGCCAATGATTACTTTTCCATCAAATACCCTTGGTGCACCGGTAATGGTATAACTTTCACTTTGATCCACAGTTAAAACCTCCCAGGTCTTTTCACCGGTTACGGCATCAATAGCAACTAACCTGCCGTCCAGGGTCCCTAAATAAACAAGGCCTTTATACAATGCTACTCCGCGATTAACTACATCACAACAGGCTATTTCCCCATATTTGCCCGGCACTTTAGGATCATAAGTCCAGATAAGCTTGCCTTTTCTGACATCAACAGCATATACAATACTCCATGGGCCACTTACATACATTATGCCATCGACCACAAGAGGGGTTGCTTCAAATCCTTTGGTAGTACCAAGATTTAATGTCCAGGCCAACCCCAAACTGTCTATGTTCAATTTCGTAATCTGGGTTAACGGACTAAAGCGGTCCTCACTGTAGTTTCTGCCATAAGAGAGCCAATCCTCCGGGGTCTTGTCTGCATTTATCAACCGGTCATAGTCTACTGCATGGGTAACGGCCTTTATATGTTCAACGGATCCTTTTTCTGGACTTTGATTACAGCCGGTGAGTAATACAAAGAGGAAGCCCAATATTAGATTTATTTGAAACCTGGATGCAATTACATGTCTCATGTATTTCAAAGGCCCGTAGCCGTCTGCTGGTTTTTTGCGGAATTTACTACGGAAATAGATCATGGATGGTAAGCAGTTGGTTGTTCTTCCTAAGGTAAGGAATTATTAAATATAGCTGCTGTATCATTTTTTATTGTACTACCCTATATTGTTCAAATAGTCGACCTTACAAAGCCTGGATAAGACTAAGCACCAGACATCATAAGGCCAAATATTGGTAATAGTTTTAAGCTGTACTAAACTCCCACTACCTTTCTCTTTTGCTTATTTGGTATTTTTTTTCTAAAGATTTTTAACAACATCTCTATCAGGATGTATGCGATAAATACCACGGCCGAAAACGGCAGGAGATCTCCAATACGATTGTATATGGTATTTATTCCATGAATTGGAACATTGACCATCAAAGTTTTCTCCTTTGAACTGTAGAAATCCGTACTCCCTAGTAAAGTACCATAAGGATCCGTCGCAATGGAAGTAGCACGCGATACCGGCCTTATTACAGACATCCCATTTTCAATCCCCCTAAGGCTAGACATATAGGCATGGTATGGATCTATGGCCTTCCAGTCTCCTGATGGCACCAATAAAATATCTGTTCCTATTTTGCCGGTTTGTTTTAAAAAGTGTGGAAAATCGGCATCGTAGCAAATAACAGGTGAAAGCCTGCCGTATGGGGTGTTTATAGCCGGGATAATATCATCTGACCCGTATTCCTGTTCAGCAAATGGAACCGGATTGCTTTTCAGATAAACATTGGCTACCTCTCCCTCTGGAGTCAGGGTTATTGTTTTGTTAACTAGCAACAAGCGTTCAGGGTTATATGGCCCGGGATTGACAACACCAAGTGACATAAAAAGATATATTTGTTTTTCTTTAGCCATGGCTTTTGCCCTTTCAATAACCCCTTCCTCTTGTGAATTAATGATAAATCCGATGGCTTCGGACCATACAATTATTTTTGCCCCCTGATCTGCCATCTGGATTGTTTTATTAAAAAGAAGGTCCAGATGGGCATTCAATGCTTTTCGTGCATTTTTGAACTTCTCCGCGAAAGGATCTTCAATAAAGGGTAACATTGCCCTATTGGCTTCCTGAAGCTCCGGGGATGTCTGTGAGGCATCAGGTTTTATGGTAATGGTTTTACCAAACTCATCATGATAAATGGTTTCTGTAACATTGGTATTATCTAATGTAACACCCGCAATTTTTACAGTTTCTGATTCATCATAATCTACTAATGAGACCCTTAGTATGCCAAAGGCCAGGACGACAAAATAAACAGTGCCCGCTATGATGCCACCCGTTCTTATTCGAGCCCATTTCCATTGTTGTGCCGCCATCCAGTTTACCAGCGATGCAAACCAGGCTATTAAAAAAGAGATTCCCCAGATGCCAAAGACCGAAGCGATCTGTTGTATCGCAGGAACTTGGTATTGTGTGTTCGCAATTGAACTCCAGACTTCACCTCTGTCCAGGGTATTCAGGTATTCCATAACCACGAATGCGGCAGGAAAAATAAGGGTACCCAGAAAACCCCTTTCACGGGCATTGCTGAGCCTGTCTATTATATAGGGAAGTAGCCCCATGGCCGAAATTATCAGCAGCAGGATCAATAAAATGGGAAGAGGGGCCGGGAATACCTCATAGATGCCTACTAAGCCAGACACGTAGAAGCCCAGAAAACCAAATACTATGGCTTTCCATATTTTGACCATACGCATAAAATAGAGAAAAAAGGCAAGGCCTAACCAGGGCCCAATGAATAAAGTCCATTTCGCAGAACCGAGGGTCATAAAGAACATACCCAGGAATAATGCCAGGTACGGATTTGATAAATAACGTTTAAAAGTTTTCATGATCTGATAATTTGTGAACAAAGTAATGGCATACACGGTTCAATATCGACTGATTACGTGAAGTCGAACCCTTTAAATGCGTTCGATGTTTGGTGCGGAAAGTCGAACCTCTTAAATAGTTATGAAAACCGGGATTTATAAGCTGTTGGGGTGCTGCCTGTGTATTTCTTAAAAGCGGTATTGAAACTGGATTTGGAATTGAAGCCCACTTCATACATTACCTCCAGGACTGTTAATTTACTGTCCGTGGATTCCCGTAATATCCTTTTCGCTTCTTCAATCCGATAACCGTTAATTAGATCAAAAAATGATTTGCCTAATTCTACATTGATCAGGGTAGATAGCTGGCGCGATGAGATGTTCACCTGCGAAGCCAGGTCATTGAGTGTAAGTTCAGCATTAAGGTAGGGTTTGTTTTTTGTAATGTGGGAATTCAGTCTTTCAAGTAACGATTTATTTTCTTCCTGTGAACCGCCTCCATCAATAGAACTGCGTTGGGCACCAAGAAAGATCTCGTTTTGGTGCAAACCCTTTAACAGCACACTGCTGATAAAGAAGAGCAGTCCAACCAATGCGACAATTATAGCACCCTGATCCAAACGGATAATCTGGCTATGTCTGAGTAAATTGGAGAAGGCACTCGCTAAAATGTAAATGATAAATACATTTACCAGAAAATTCAGCCAATTCAGATTAATCTTGTCGAGGTTAGAAAAATGCTCTACAATAGTATCGCGGTATTTCCTTATCCTGATCTTAATGGCTAGCAGATAAGAGATCTCGTAAATAAATCCAAAAACGGAGATCATAATCGTACTGAGGTCCTTACCTTTTTTAACATCTTCCAAAACCCACTTCTGCATTTCCGCGCTTTGGCTGTAATAGAAGATGAACAATAACACCAAAGCAATTCCAAATGGAAGGGCATGCAGTAAATGAATGGGTTTGAGGCGGAAATTTTCAGTAGTAAGGGACTGTGTATATAGTAAAAGAAGCGGGGCGTGAAAGATAACAAGGCTGTTTAGAAAGAGGGCATATTGCGTGTTAACTTCGAAATACCCTGAAACAAGTAAATAATAGTCCAGCAATCCCGCAGCCAGGCTCAAAAAGAAAAAAGCCAAAAGATAATTACTTAGTTTACTCCCCTTTTTTGAAAAGAATAGGAAAAAACTAATAAAAAACAGCTGAAAAAGAACCAGCAGGCTAAGGATTTGAAATAGCTCAGGCATCAAAAACAACTCGTTAATTAATTAGTCCGACCTAAAGGTAAGAAATACAATCTCTCCAATGGCATAAAGCAGGTATTTAGAAAACTGGTTTTCCCTGAGCAGTTTTTGTCGGTTGCGGCGGAAGAACTTGATCATTATTTATTTCTGAAAAATTTTATTCGTTAAGGTATTCTTTAATTTCGTTGTCTATTTTGGCAAGTCGCTCTTTCCGGAGTTTTATACTTGCCAGGGCATTGAATGATCTGCCAAGGTCTCCAATTAAATAGTGTTCAAATTGAGGTTTTTGCATAAAAGCTTTTATATCTACTTTAAGGTTACGCTGATCTTTAATGTCTGCTATAAATTCATAAAATTTACTAGTATCGTGCGAACCTGAGGTGAGTACATATTCCCCGGAGCCAAGGGTTATAAAATTTTCCGGAATAGTTGCAATCAATGGTTCTAAATTCGATTCTAACGAACGTAATGTAGATTCCATAATGACTTTTAACTCTTCAAAATCAGCGTAAAATTGGTTGAGGTTTTTGAGAATTTTCTCGTTTTTAAAAGTTGCAAATGCACCGGAACTTTTAGCCGCTTCATAAGAAGAATTGTAGGTCACGCCCAGCGGACCCAAATATAACGGTTCAACATGTTTGCCAAACTCTTCATTTTTAAACGGACTCTCCGGATCTCTAACTTTTTTTAAAAGCCAGCCCGCGTGTTCAATTCTATTCGTATAATAAAGAGTAAGGTCATTTAATTTTACACTATCTTTTTCAAGATCGCTGAGAATTTCCCTGTAAAAGCTATATTCATTCTTTTGATTTTTTACTTCTTCATTCCAGTTGTTGATCTGTAAGGCAATCAAAATACCTACAACCACCAAAAGTATCTCCCCAAGGGCATAAAGGAGGTATTTAGAAAACCGGTTTTCCATGAGCAGTTTTTGACGGATTTGGCGAAAGAATTTGATCATAAAGAAAGATGCTGGTTGTAGTTCCTAAGTTAAGGAATTATTAAATATAGCATAAAGGAAATACCGGGTATTGATCACAGAATTTGTTCGGCTTAACTGAAGCAGCACGAGGTTGCTTGTCTTTTGATTATTCAATTATTGTTTGGCCGCTTTGTAGCTCTTTTGGAGGTTTTACTGATCTATGATTAAAGTCATAGGATTCTATTAATTGTAGCATCAATTTTGCACAAATATTAAAACCATTTGATATGACTTTCTTAATTACAGCAGTAGCACTATCGATAGCAATAGTATTAATTGTTTCACTCGTAGAGAGTGTTTATGATTACTAAAGTTTAAGGGGTCTTTAGATTCTTTATTTCCATACCATTTTCACCAACCAGATCAAAGGCATCTATTAATTGCGATGGGTTAGGATTCTTTTGTGCTAATTTGTTTACCTGATGTTCGGCGTTTGAATATATCGTCGCGTTTTCTTCCCAAGGTGAGCAATTATTGAGGCCACAACAAAATCAAAGAGTTGTATCATTTATTTGATACAACTCTTTTTTGTTTACACCATGTTTACAGAAAAAAGGTGATTTAATTAAATAGGTTTTTGGCAACGGTCATTTATTTACCGTATCTCCAACTATACCTGCTTTAAATTCCGATTAATTCACCTGTTTCCAGAGCACCCTTCAAATCTGCCGATACTTCCCAGTGGCTTCCGAAGAACCGTCCGCCATCTGCCTTTTTGATCTTTACGAGCAAGGTGCCGTCCATCTTTTCCTCTACGGATGTCACGACCACTTTGTTTCCGGGTAACCCCTTGTAATTGGCTACACCGCCTCTTTTGATAATAAAATTGGGCCTTGGAAATTTTATGTGCTCGTACCTTGGAGCTTCGGAGTCGCCAATTTTAAAAATATCACCAACCTGTACTTCCTGGGGTTCAATGTAACTGGCATCATTCGCATTTAGACCTATACTTCCAACTACGAATAATAGTGCAAAAATGAGCTGTTTCATAACTTTATATTTAAGATTTGGGATTAATATATTAGATATGAACAGGTTATTATATGATTTCTATCATGTCACGATTCTGACGATATTTAAAGTGATTCTTGTAATGAATCTGTTAAGACCATAAGTGAGTAAGCACCATGTGCGTGCTGAAGATTGTTTTAGCCCGCCTTACTAGTTGCTTTTAATCCTTCACGGCGGAGGGATAAAGATTTTATGGTATTTACGGCGACTAAAGCCAGGTAGAGGTAAAAGGTAAATAGCAAAAACCGTTGCACCAGGCCGTAGTATTCCAAAGGATACAGATCCGGGGCAAACATCGGGCTCAGGTTAAGGAATATTCCTAGCACGATTAAGATAAAAGCAAAAAGGGAATACCATTTAAAGTAGGTACCCAGTTTGTTTTTCCAATGTAAAAAGAATACGAGTGGGGAAAAATAACCTATGGTCATAGATAGACCAAAAACTTTGTGTAAGGGATGCGGGGAAGGAAAAAGCGCAATACCAAATTCAGACAGTCCGGCAAAAAGCACAAATAGTCCGGGGACAACAGACCACTTATTACGCCTGGCAAAGGAGATGATCCCCAGGGAAAACAGTATTAGTAATAGCCCCACAAGCAGGCTGAAGAGCTGCCACGTTAATTTAAGCGGAGATCCTTCCTGCCCTATTTCACTTACCGTTTGGGAAATGAAGCTGTAATCTGCCAGGAAACTGCCCAGTGCCAAAGAGCCTGCAATAAACAGAGTGGCGGTGACCCAGCCAAGCGAAAGTATTTTTCTGGCACCCATGATAGTGTGTTTTTCAATATTGACGAATAAAAACCAATGATGTTACATATAAGAACCATATGGATTTATAATTTGGACAGCATTGTGTAAGCCATATTTGCTAATGATTTCCAAATTGGTAACTTGTACTATAAATAGCAAACCATGAGCTCAGGTGAAATTTTGGCGTTTATTCCTTCGTTTTTGTATGGAATAGCCCTTGCAGAATTGTTTAGTCATTGGCGCCGATTCTTTCAGAAACAATACAGGTACTGGCCTTATATAATTACTACCGTAATTTTTACTGAACTTGCAATTTGGAACGTTTACCTTTTCTTGGTTCAAATCCAGGAAAGTACGCTTATAACCTATCATGAATACTGGCTATTCCTAATTCAACCTATCATATTTTTGATGTTAGTTCACGCTTTCACTCCTGAGCTTGAATTAAAAGATACGGAAGCTTATTTCAAGAAACGGATCCCTTTGGTTTTTGGACTAAGCGCGGTTTATTTTGCCTTGCACATAACGCCGGATTTTAGCGTGAGTAATTACGTGACGTGGTTACGGATTTCTGGAATAATTGTTTGTTTGTTAATAGCAATAACCCGAAGTATAAAAGCCATTTATGTATTTGCAATTCTCTGGTTCCTTACTTTATATTTCAGATAAAGTATCAGGATTTCAGAGTGACTTAATCCTGTTTTCTCTTGTTCTATTTACAGATACGTATTATCACTATTAATAGCTTCCCGTTGTACTCATATTGAAGAGATGCTACTTAGTTATGTCTTCTTTGTTATAGACAGATTGATAACAATTGCCATAAGCAACCAGATAATAAATGTTTCCCCATGTGTCATTTCGTAGGATGAACCAGCCAATTTGGCTGTCAGCAATACTATGTAAACAATAATAGGGGATAAAAACAGGCTAATTACAAGATTGAGAATCGATTTTTTGTAATCCATAATTCATTGATTTAGTTGGTTAATAATAGAGTTATTTTATATGTTGTCTACTGATTGATTTAATGTTTCGATAATTTAAAATCAATCATGGCAATCTTTTTTTAATAGTTCCTTTTGATTAAAATTAAAGTGTCTGCTGTATCACTTTTTAGATTTTCCAAAACCCGCTTTCGCTTTCTTTGTCTTAGGTTAGCAGAAATTAAAGCCCATATTCCAAGCGTGAATGCAACCGAGAACATGTACCCATACCCACGGGTAATTTGAGTCCTGGGGTAGGCTAGTTGCAAATTAGCGATTTTATCTTTTATTTCCGAAGGCAGGCTACTCTCAGCTACCTGGTCCAGAAACCTGTGAAACTCAATGATGAGTTTATTTAATTCTTCATCTGTGACGCGCCCATCTTTCAGGAACCTATCACATTCACGGTATACAAA
>JABDPH010000021.1 GCA_013042925.1 Eudoraea sp. | reverse complement strand
CAAAAAGGGAAGGACACAGTGGTTATTCACAACAATAGAATCCCGGCCCACAAGCGCTTTACAATAACTTTTGATGTTTCCAAATACGCTCCTCAGGAACGCAAGAAATTGTTTATAGCCCGCCTCGACAAAAAAAAGAAAGCGAATTACATGAATACGTTTAAAAGGGGTGCAAGCTTTACTACCAGAACAAGAAGTCTGGGGACTTATACTCTTGCGCAAGACACTATTCCACCCAAAATACGCCCTAAGAATTTCAAGGAAAAGCAATGGTTAAATAACTATCGTTATCTCAGTCTTGTAATCTCCGATGACTTAAGTGGCATTGACACTTATTCCGCCACCTTAAACGGGGCATGGATCTTAATGGAATACGAGCCCAAAACAAAAACTCTCACCTATAATTTTGACGATAAAATTCTAAATCAAACGCAATGTGAACTTAAAGTAATCGTTACAGATAACGTAGGTAATTCAAATACCTTTACCAGTAGTTTTTTCAGAAAATAGACTTTTGAAGTGTTTTAAACTCTTATTCCTTCTTTTTCTTTTTGGTTCATTTGCTGTTGTGAGTGGACAAAAGGCATCAATTACAGGAGTAGTCCTGGGGGTAAATGATGAGCCTTTAACTAATGTAAATATCACTACCAAAGGGAATGGTACTTATACAGATTCTACCGGATTTTATTTGCTCGAAGTAATTGCGGACGAGGAAATAACCATAGTTTTTACTCATTTAGGCCATAAAAATGTAGTTCTTGAAGACTTAATCCTCACTACCAATGAAACCTTTGAATTCAATCCGGTAATGAAAACCGATGTAATTCAGGTAGATGGTGTTGAAGTCACGGCAACCGGAGAAAAAAGCGCTGAAGGTATCACAACGATTTCTGCTCAACTCGTTCGAAAAATTCCCGGTGCCAATGCAGGGGTAGAAAATGTACTAAAACTACTTCCCGGAGTATCTTCGAATAATGAACTAAGTACGCAATATTTTGTTAGAGGGGGCAATTATGACGAAAACCTGGTCTATATAAATAGTATTGAAGTCTATAGGCCTTTCCTTGTACGCTCAGGTCAGCAAGAAGGTTTAAGTTTTGTAAATAGCGATATGGTTCAAAATCTGGAATTCTCTGCCGGTGGTTTCCAGGCGCAGTATGGAGATAGGCTCTCATCTGTACTGGATATTACCTATAAAAACCCATCAGAATTTGGGTTGAATATAGAAGCTAGTTTTTTGGGTGCAGGCCTTACTCTTGAAACAAACTCAAAAAATAAAAAATTTACAAGTATATCGGGCCTGCGCTATAGAGACAATAGCCTTCTTGTAAATAGCCAGCAAACCAATACAAATTTTACACCCGCTTTTGCCGATTTACAGACTTATCTTACCTATCATTTCTCAGGAAAATTTAGCCTTAATTTTTTAGGAAACCTTTCTTTTAATGACTATAAAAATGTACCTCTTTCAAGACAGACCAACTTTGGAACAATTAGCGATCCCAAGGCCCTTGTCGTGTATTATCAAGGTGAAGAAAATAATAATTATCAAACAAGTCTTGGGGCACTGAAAGCAGATTATTATCCAAATGACAATGTTTCGCTAAGTCTTATAACATCTGTATACCATACAACCGAAGAGGAGTATTCGGATGTCATTTCACAATATGAATTGGGTGAGATAGATACAGATCTAGGTAGCAATAATCTGGGTGATGTAACCTCAACACGAGGATTAGGGACCCAATTTAACAGGGCCAGAAATGATCTTGATGCTCTTATTGTAAATGTGGCGCACAGAGGCGAGCTGAGTAAAAATGAAGTATCCCTGGAATGGGGAATTAAATATACTCATGAGGACTTTCGAGATCAAATTCGTGAATCCGAATTTTTAGACTCTTTAGGCTATTCTGTAAGGCCCCCAAACAACGAGTTTATAAACAACCAACCGCAGGAACCTTTTATAGCCCCGATAGTTCCCTACACATCTATTTCTGCCTTGAATTTTGTAAAAACTAATCGCTTATCAGGGTATTTTCAATATAGCAAAAGAACACTTTGGAGTACCAATAATATTTATTATAACATAGGTTTCAGGACGCATTACTGGACCCTCAGCGGGGAAGGATTTCCTAGTAATTCTCAGATTATTTTCAGCCCAAGAGGACAGTTTGCAATTAAACCCTCATGGAAGGTTGACATGTTATTTAGAATTGCCGCAGGAGTTTATCAGCAACCGCCATTTTATCGAGAATTAAGAGACCAGACAGGTACCATTCAACCCGACGTAAAAGCTCAGAAGTCCACACATTTTGTACTTGGCAATGAATATAGCTTTGAACTTTGGAACAGACCATTTAAACTGGTAAGTGAGGCCTACTATAAGAATTTGACCAATGTAAACCCATATACTCTCGAAGATGTAAGGATTCGTTACGCCGCTGCAAATAATGCAACGGCTTATGCTTATGGATTTGATATGAGAATGAATGGTGCATTTGTACCGGGAACAGAATCCTGGGTAAGCCTGGGTTTCCTTAAAACCGAGGAAAATATTGATAACAGGGGGTATATTTCAAGGCCAACAGATCAAAGGTTTCAATTGGGTATATTATGGCAGGATTACATCCCTACAATCCCCAGTTTAAGGATGTACCTGAACCTGGTTTATAACACAGGAGTACCAGGTGGATCGCCAAGTTATGCAGATCCTTATAATTTTCAGAATAGATTAAGAGATTATAAACGTGCAGATCTGGGTATTTCCTATATTTTTGTAGGATTAAATAAACAATACCCGGAAAATCATTGGTTATATAGCTTTGAAGAATTAAATGTTGGCTTTGAGATATACAACTTATTCAACAATCAAAATTCTATAACCAATACCTGGGTAAGAGATGTTGACACAAAACAGGAGTTTGCGGTTCCAAATTATATGACATCCCGTGTGTTCAACCTGAAATTAAGTATGCGTTTTTAGATTATTTAGAATGAAAAAATTGTTTTTTATTGCCCTTCTTGCCTGCGGCACCTTACTCAATGCCCAAAAAAATGTATTTGAAAGCAGTAAATTTGATGTCCTAAGTCAGGATCATCATCTGCTGGCTATTATTCCATTTTTTACTCATCTTGAATTAGAGGAAAAAATTTCCAAAGAAGAATCAAAAAAGTTAGAAGAGAAAGAGGGTTATGCCGTACAGGATGCCCTGGAGACCTATTTTGGACTTGGAAAGAAAAAGAAGAAATTCACGGTCGATTTTCAAAATATTAAAAATACCAATGCCATACTCCGCCAAAAAAACATCACTTACGATAATATAGATACTTATACCATCAAAGAACTTAGTGAAATTCTGGAAGTAGATGCCATAATTAGCGGGAATTTGGATATTAATATCTTGCTTTCAAAAGGAATACCAGAAGAGTTTAGCTTTATGGACTATATACTTGGTGATGCCAATTATGGCAGAATCGGTATTAAAATAAGTGATGGAAAAACAGGAAAATTATTGTGGAAATATGAGAATGAAATCAATAAAAAATCCGGAAGAAATACAGATGACCTGATTGATAAAATGATGAAAAAATTAGTTCGTAAATTTCCCTATGACAAGGAAAGGTCAAAATTGAAAAAGAATCCTAAGACTGACTAAACTCCTTCAAAACCTCAATTACGTAATCTACCTCTTCTTTTGTGTTATACTTCGAAAACGAAAATCGTACTGAAGGCTTTTGCAGATCTTCCTCAGACAAAATTTGTGCAAGTACATGAGAACCCCCATCGGCTCCGGACTGACAGGCACTTCCCTCAGAACAAGCAATCCCTTTAAGATCTAAATGAAACAAAAGCATTTGTGATTTCTCTTTATTAAAAGGCAGACAAACACTGACTATAGTATAAGTGCTTTTATCCAAATGCCCGGAATAGCCGTTAAACTTAACTTCAGGTATAGCTACTTTAATTTTTTTAATAAAATAATCTTTTAAACCTGATATGTATTCTTTCTCTTTTTCCAGGTTGTCGTATGCCGCAACGAACGCCTCCTTTAAACCAACAATATTGTGAAATGCTTCTGTGCCGGCCCTGTAACCGCGTTCTTGTGAACCGCCAATTATTAAAGGTTCCAAATTGGTGTTTTTCCTTATAAAGGCAAAGCCAACGCCTTTGGGTCCATGAAATTTATGAGCTGCTGCAACAATGAAATCAATTGGCGTGGCTTGCAAATCCCATTGAAAATGACCTATAGATTGTACAGTATCTGAATGGAGAAATGCACCCTTAGACTTGCATAATTTTGCTATCTCATGAATATCCAAAATATTCCCAATCTCATTGTTTACGTGCATTAAACTCACTAATTTTTTAGAATCATCAGCTGCCAATAACTGTTCCAAATGCACAAGATCAATATTGCCAAAGCTATCAAGATCCACGAATTCAACTTGTATACCAAACTCTTTCACCAAGGCATCGGCGGTATGTAAAACCGCATGATGTTCAATTTTTGAAGTTATAATAGTTTGTACCCCAAGGTCCCTGACAGCACTTCTCAAAATCATATTGTCTGCTTCCGTACCACCAGACGTAAATATTATTTCCGAGGGGTGGGCATTTAAATATTTAGCAATTGTTTTTCGCGCTTGCTCAATTTCCGTTTTGGCGCTTCTTCCAAAGCCATGCGTAGAAGATGGATTACCATAGCAGCTAGCCAGGGCATCCTGCATTTTAGCAATTACTTCTTCCCTAACCCGGGTTGTAGCGGCGTTATCAAAATAGATCTTTTGCATTAAAAAGCTTTGCGTTGTGAGTCATGGCCAAAAATAATCGAAATAAACTTAAACTCTTCATAAATTGAGCACAATACACTAGGATAATAGCCTTAAATTCATTTACATTTGAGCTATGAACCGAGTATTATTAGTTTTTATTTTGTGTTTGTTCAACTCTTGTGATGACGGTGATCTTGTAATTGAAACCATAGATTTTAACGATACCAGTATCTCTTTCTGTGAATCCACAACTACGGTCAACAGTACATTATTCTTTAAAATAAAAACAACAGAAGCTTTAGTTCTTCAATTGCAAAGCGGCCTTTTAAAGAATGAAGTTTCTGCAGATACTATTGTCAGTGCTGTTCCCGGACAATCTCAACTTATATACCGGACTTTCTCCGACAATGTTTCAAGTAATTATTTTTGTGATGCTGTACCTCCTGTCATACCTACAGTCACTGATGAGTTCGATGCAGAAAATGGAGAAGTTTTAATTACCACAGTGCAAAGCGCAAACGATTCTACAGTTTTTGAACACAAAATTGAATTAAGCGGTATTTCTTTTGTAAATGCCTTGGGCCAGAGGATAACAGATCTTAGAATCAATGATTTCGGTACAATTACTACTACAGAGTAGGTAATTCATGGATTCTGATAAATATATACTTCAGTTGCCCCTAACCCATATTTTTGATAGTCCGCATCATAGTATTTAACATTTTCGTACCGTTTGAATAAATAATTCAATTCTTCTTTTAGTATTCCGGCACCCACACCATGAATAAAAACCACTTTTTGGATTCTTTTACGTATAGCAAATTCAAGCTGTCGTTTAGCGGTTTCGAGCTGTATATTGAGCATATCATAATTGCTCATCCCTTTTGAAGAGGGTACAAGTTGATGTATATGGAGATCAACTTCCATTTTGGTCACATTACGTTCTTTAGGCCGAACTTTGGTAGTTTTCCGTTTATCGGTCCGTTCCTTGTCTGCCTTCACTTGTGCTGCTTCAAAATTGCTTACTTTTATGGCGTTAAGCCCTTCTGTATGCATTAATTCCGATGCCTCAAAATCCATATCGAAACCCTCATTAGTTCGTATTGTTATAAAATCGCTGGAAACGGCTATAACAATCCCATTAATGTTATCGTCAATAACCTCAACCCTCTCTCCTTCTTCAAATTTTTTCATTATCAATAGTTATTATTCACTGTTCCGTATTAGTCCAATTTTTCGAAGTTTTATAAATTCCGAACATCAGCAAAATTATTCCCACGCACATGGCGTACTCTTTTTTAACCCATTGGTCTCTTGTTGCCATTATAATTGCACCGGCCGCAATCAGTAAAAAATAAATGATTCGATTTGTTTTCATTCCTCAAAAATAATAGTATTTTTCAGTTGATTAATCGGCCAGAATGAAAATCGCCTTATCCATATTGCTTTTTATAGGTGAAGACTATTTGCTGCCATGTCTCAACAAGCAGCTTTTAGGCATAGAATGCACCGGATGCGGCATTCAAAGAGCGGCTGTTTTACTATTTCATGGCGAATTTATAGAGGCTTTCAGAATGTACCCTGCAATCTACCCATTAATATTATTGACGGGTTTTTTGTTGTTGGATAATTTTATGAAAATAAAATATGCAAATAAAATCAGTATATTCTTGATTATTACAAGTGTTGCAACAATATTGATCAACTATATTTTAAAATTTTTTTAACCAAACCACTACTTCATGGAACAACAAAAACTACCTAATGTAACTATAGCCATAGTCCTGGCAATTCTTTCCTATCTATGTTGCTGTTTTGGTGGCCTTCCAGCAGCTATTTTAGCCGGTATTGCCTTTTTTCTGGTATACAAGGATGAAAACAAATACAAAGAGAATCCTGAACTATATTCCAACTATAGTCAGCTTAAAACGGCAAAAATTTTAGCTATCATTGGAATAGTCCTGGGCGTTTTATGGTGTATCTGGGTCATATATTCCATTTCAGCTATTGGTGGCTGGGATGCTTACATGGAACAAGTGAATGAAATGAGAGAACAATGGGAGCAATAATTCTCCTCATAAAATATATAAAATGAATCAACAGCCTTTACCCGGTGCAAGTAATGCTTTAACAATGGGCATTATATCTATCATAGGAGCCATTACATGTTGTGGCCCTTTTGCGATCATATTTAGTATTATAGGTTTAAGCAGTGCTAAAAAGGCAGAGGGACTTTATCAGAATCATCCCGAAAATTATTCGGGATATGAAAGTGTAAGAACTGGCCGCATTCTATCTTATGTTGGAATGGCCCTTGCTTTGATATATCTGGTTTTCGGGATCCTGTATTTTGGAGTTATAGCTGCTTTTATTACTAGTGGAAATTTCTAAGAGGACATTAAAACAAAGTAGACTGCCGTAAATAAAATATAAAAAACCCTCATTATGAGGGTTTTTTTTCTTGTATTGAAGTTTATCCTCGCTAATTGGCTATCTCACTCATAAATTTCAATCGGTACAGTCGTAATTCTTCATCTTCATATTCACCATCAAACTCTTTCTGTGCCTCATTTATATTGTCCGATTCAGCTTCTAAAAAATAATCATGAATTTCTTCCTGTTGATCCTCATCAAGGATTTCGTCTATCCAATATCCAATATTCAGTTTGGTACCGCTAAAAACTATTTGTTCCATTTCCTTTACCAATTCTTCCAATTCAAGGCCTTTTGCAGAGGCAATATCACTCAATGGCAACTTTCTATCAACATTCTGAATAATATATAACTTAAGGGCAGAATTAGCGCCTGTACTCTTTACTACAAGGTCATCAGGACGAATTATTTCATTCTCCTCAACATAATTGTTAATTAGGGAAAGGAAGGGCTTTCCATACTTTTTGGCCTTACCCTCGCCTACCCCATGGATATTTACCAGTTCTTCCATGGAAATAGGATATTTTAAAGCCATGTCGTCAAGGGAAGGATCCTGGAAGATCACAAAAGGAGGAACATCTAACTTTTTAGCTTCACTTTTTCTAAGATCTTTGAGTAAACGTAATAATTTTTCATCGGCAGCACCTCCTGCACTTTTAGCGGCAGTAACTATAGCCTGGTCATTTTCTTCATTATAAACATGATCCTTGGTCATCATAAAGGACACAGGATTTTCAAGAAATGAAGCCCCGGCATCGGTAACATGTAATATGCCGTATTGCTCAATTTCCTTGCTTAGCAATCCTGCAACCAATACCTGCCTTATCAGGGCCATCCAATAACTTTTATCTCTGTCAGATCCAATTCCAAAAAATGGTTTTTCATCGGTTTTGTGAGAAGCAATAAGCGCATTCTTAGATCCCATGAGTGCAAATACAATTTCTTTGGCCCTGAACTTTTCTTTGGTGCCCTGAATTACCTTGATTAGCTTGACAACATTTTCTTTGGCTTCTTCCTTTTCCTTAGGATTTCGGGTGTTATCATCCATATCTGCACCTTCACCATTAACTTCATCAAATTCTTCACCAAAATAATGCAGAATGAATTTTCTTCGCGACATGGATGTTTCAGCATAGGCAACAATTTCCTGAAGCAGGGCGTTTCCAATTTCCTGTTCCGCTACCGGCTTACCTGACATGAATTTCTCTAACTTTTCAACATCTTTATACGAATAAAATGCAAGACAATGACCTTCGCCCCCATCCCTGCCTGCGCGACCCGTTTCCTGGTAATAGCTTTCAATACTTTTAGGAATGTCATGATGGATAACATATCTCACATCCGGTTTATCTATCCCCATTCCAAAAGCTATAGTTGCTATGACTACATCTACTTCTTCCATAAGGAACATGTCCTGATACTTAGAGCGCGTCTTAGCATCAAATCCGGCATGATAAGGCACAGCACTAACACCATTAACCTGCAATACCTGGGCTAGTTCTTCAACTCTCTTTCTGCTTAAGCAATAAATAATTCCCGATTTGCCTACATTTTTCTTTACAAAACGAATAATATCAGCATCTACATTTTTCGTTTTAGGCCTTATTTCATAGAACAAATTGGGCCTGTTAAAAGATGCTTTAAAAACCTTTGCATCCGTAATCATTAGGTTCTTAATAATATCCTCCTGTACTTTTGGTGTTGCTGTAGCGGTTAAACCAATTATGGGGATGTTATCTCCCAGCCTGTTAATAATAGCCCTTAGATTTCTATATTCCGGCCTGAAATCGTGCCCCCATTCAGAAATACAATGGGCCTCATCAACAGCCACAAACGAAAGCGGTACAGATTGTAAAAATTCCACATACTCCTCCTTTGTAAGGGATTCCGGTGCTACATATAGTAATTTCGTTGTGCCATCTAAAATATCCTGTTTTACTTCCTTTACCTGAGTTTTAGTCAATGAAGAGTTCAATACATGGGCAATTCCCGGATGTGCAGAAACACCTCTTATAGCATCAACCTGATTTTTCATAAGGGCGATTAAAGGTGATACAACTATAGCAGTTCCATCTTTTATAAGAGCAGGCAGTTGATAACATAGTGATTTACCGCCTCCGGTAGGCATAATTACAAAGGTGTTTTTATTTTGTATGATGTTTGTTATAACGTCTTCCTGAAGTCCTTTAAATTTGGAAAAACCAAAATACTTTTTTAGCGCAGCATGTAGTTCAATTTCATTCAAAATCATTGCAAATTTAGTATGTAGAGTCTCGCATTATATTGATATTCGTAATCAAAATGAAGATATGTCTTCGTATTATTAGGTGGGTAATATGTTAAATGATATTGTTCGCAGATTAGAATCTTCTATAAAATAAGTTTATGTAATTTTGTTTTCTTAAATATAATACATTCTTTTAAAATCTGTTTACTTATTAAGTTAATTTCTAAAACCGTAAACACATAATTTCAAAACCATATTGAGCAATCACAAAGCTATATTGGCCACGGCCAAAAAAACCATAACAACTGAAAGTGAAGCCATTGCGCATTTGGCTACACTTTTAGACGATGAGTTTGCAAGTGCTGTAAACTGCATTTATGAATCATTGGGGCGCGTTGTAATTACAGGTATTGGTAAAAGTGCCATAATAGCCTCAAAAATAGTAGCTACCCTAAATTCTACCGGGACACCTGCAATATTTATGCATGCAGCTGATGCCATTCATGGTGATCTGGGCACAATTCAGAAAGATGATGTGGTTATTTGTATTTCCAAAAGCGGGAATACCCCGGAAATAAAAATGCTGGTACCTTTAATTAAACTAGGAAATAATAAGTTAATTGGAATGTGCGGTAATCCGGATTCATTCCTTGCTGAAAATGCAGATTTTATATTGAACACTTATGTGCAGAAAGAAGCTTGTCCAAATAATCTGGCACCAACAACCAGCACCACGGCGCAACTTGTAATGGGTGATGCTATAGCTATTTGTCTTTTGGAATTAAGAGGATTCAGTAGTCAGGATTTTGCTAAATATCATCCCGGGGGTACTCTGGGTAAAAAACTATATCTCAGAGTTTCGGATATTTCCAGTAATAATTTAAAACCCCAGGTTGGTGTTGATG
>JABDPH010000015.1 GCA_013042925.1 Eudoraea sp. | reverse complement strand
AATCAACACTAAAGGTTTTTGCTGATGATTTAATGGCACTATTAATATTACCTTCATTTGTAATCACTTTACCTCCTGATTTCTCTGAGGCTATTTTTTCATATTTTTTATAACATTCCTGCGAATTAAATCCACTTGCAGGAGCTTCACCCCATGAAATATTTAGCAATTTTTTGGCAGCCAGAGCTTGATCTATGGTTTCTGCAATAATTCCTATCGCATAATCAACACGGACAAGTTTTACTACTCCATCAAGTGATAGAATTTCTGACTCATTATTTAGTTTCGGGCTTGCTCCATGTACTTTTCCACGCTCCAGAACGCCATAGAGCATTTGAGGTAATTGAATGTCGATTGCAAATTGTGCAGTTCCCATTACTTTTTCGGGAATATCTATTCTGGGCTGATCTATTCCTATAAACCGATAGTTTTTAGGATCCTTAAAATCTGATTCCAAGAATTCCGGTAAGTTATCGGGCATAACCAGGTAAGGAATGAGGTCTCCATAACTAATTCTCTTGCCTGCCTGATTGTCAATTACTTCACCATTTGCCGTGCTAAGCTCTTCAATAGGAACTTTCCAATGTTCAGCGGCACTATGCATTAAAATATAACGGGCCTGAGCTCCGGCTTGTCTCATAATAGAATAATAACCATAGGTAATCATGCTGCCTGCTGTTAGCATCACCTTTCTATTTGGACTCCATTTATCCGATCCATAAATATCAGACTCCTGCGGCGAGAATTCTACTGAGACCATAGACCAATCCGCATCCATTTCTTCCGCAAAAATGGCAGGTAATGAAGTCATAGATCCCTGACCCATTTCTGCCGCGGGATTGTAAATAATAATCCTGCCGTCATCGGCTAATTGAACCCATGCAGTGAGTGGGTGCTTTTGTATAATTCCCTGCACTTCTTTTTTGTTTCTGCATGAAATCATCTGCGGCAGAATGCCGGAAACACCAATAAATAAAGCAACCCCACCCGAGGTTTTAAGAAATTCTCTTCTGCTTACTGCCTTATTCATTGGTTTCACTAAGTTTTGAACTCACTTGTCTTTTTAAGTTTTTTGTGAGGTTTTTTCTGCTGCTATTTCTATGGCTTTTACAATACGCAGATAAGTGCCACACCGGCATAGATTACTATTCATATATGTTTTTATCTCTTCCCTTGTTGGACTGGGGTTTTCGGCTAGCAAGGCCGCTGCCTGCATGATCTGTCCGGATTGGCAATATCCGCATTGTGGGGCCTGAGCTTCTATCCAGGCTTTCTGAATCTCATGATCGCTATTTGGGGACAAACCTTCTATTGTAGTAATTTTTTGATCCTTTTTCAGGCCACTTATTGGCAAAGTGCATGATCTCATAGGTTTGCCGTCCACATGTACAGTACACGATCCGCATAAGGCTATACCACACCCATATTTTGTTCCTGTGAGTCCAAGATGCTCGCGCAATACCCAGAGTAAGGTAGTCTCCTCCTTTATATCAACATTGTATGTTTGGTTGTTAATGTTTAAAGAATAGTCGGCCATAACCTTTCAAACAAAGTATTGGTTTAAATTAGTAAAAAGAAGTTAAATATGATGTGAGGAATGCTATTATTTTTCTGATCTGTATCTGTCTACAAATCGACGCAGTATTTCTTTGGGGACAGGGTTATTCGATTCTCGTATCGCCGCGCTTAGTTCTTCTGCTTCTTCGGGCCTGAAATATCCTGCATATTTATAAATTCTGATTCGTAATACAAATTCTTCAACATCCGCTTCCGGATGAAATTGAGTAGCATAAATATTTTTTTTGATACGAAACATCTGGACCGGACAAGGATCTGAAGAAACCAGGAGAACAGCCCCTGCGGGAACAGTATCACAAGCCTCTTTATGCCCCACCAAGGCGGTAAACTTTTTTGGAAGGCCCTTTAAAAGTGGATCTTTGGCTCCTTCCTCCGTTACCCAAACTTCAACACTTCTTAAAGTTTCGGCATATTTATCAGTAATAGATGTACCGCAATATCTTCCCAAAAGGCCATTTCCTGAACATGCCCCAAGAAAAGGAAAATCCCGAGGAATTAACTTATCAAAAAGTGAATTAAAAAAGTCTTCAACTTTTTTTTGTGCACTACTTTTTTTTTCTTCCGGGATGCTTATATCAAACGGGCTTCCTCCGGCAATTATGGCAGCATAATTGTCAATATCTATATCCTTAATGTTCTCTTGTTCAACCCTTATACGATGGACCTCCTCACGAGACAATCCACCATAATGCAAAATTGCGTTTAGCTCACTTTCACAAGCTTCATTTTCCGGGCGCATTTGGAGAATTAGAAATTTTTTCAAGAATCCGATTTTATGTTTCTTAATAGGACTATTTAGGCTGTTTTTTATGTTTTCACAATGATATAAGTCATGTTATCAACTATTATCGCACGCCATTTACCTTCATATCCATGGTATATACTGAGTTCATTGCAGTTATAAATAGAACATTCTGATCGGGCCCTCCAAATGTAACATTGGCTGTCCATTTTTGAGGTACAGGAATATGAAGAATTTCTTCGCCTTTTTTATTAAATACTGTTACTCCATTTCCGGTCAAATAAACATTGCCTTGATTATCTATTGTCATTCCGTCTGAGCCTAGCTTTGTGAATAACTTCTTATTTTGAAGATCACCATTTTCAGAAATTGAAAAGCTATACGTTTTTTTATCACCTATATCCGCTATATAAATCATTTGGCCATCCGGCGTACCTATTATTCCATTAGGCTGTACCAAATCGTCTGCGACAATGCGCAACTCATTTCTGTTAGGGGTTAAATAGTAAACACGTTCTTCTTCAATTTCTTTCTCTTTGCGGTCCCAATAGGGTCTTTGATAATATGGATCTGTGAAATAGATCCCTCCCTTTGGATCTACCCAAAGGTCATTTGGCCCGTTGAGTTTTTTCTCTTGATATTCGTCGACCAGGACTATGTGATTTTTTGAATTATCTATTTTCCAAAGTTCAAAATATTCATCGGCGCACGCCAAAAGACTGCCTTCATGATCGAAGTAGAGTCCATTGGCCCTGCCCGATTCCTCCATGTAAACAGAAACTGAATTATCTGATGCACTCCATTTAATAATTCTATTATTTGGTTGATCGGTGAAGTAAACATCACCATTTTTATCCATTGCCGGTCCTTCAGTAAATTTATAATCTGCAGCCACGAGCGTGAGAGTGGCATTATCGGCCACCAGTTCAGATTTTTGGGCATAGCATCCTATCGATAATAATAAGATAAGTATTGTATTTAATTGTTTCATAGCGTTAGGTTTAAAAGTACACCTCAATTTAATTTCCCTTCCATCCGGGTCCACGGACTACCCTGCCGGGGAAAGCACCGGTATGTTCTCCGTCCTTAAGTACCTGGATACCGTTAACAAAGACATGATTCATGCCAGTGGCATATTGATGCGGTTTAGCAAAAGTAGCATTGTCTTTTATTTTATCAGCATCAAAAACTACCACATCCGCATAATAACCCGTTTTAAGCGAGCCCCTGTTCTTTAGTTTTAGATTTGTTGCAGGAAGCGAGGTGAGTTTATAAATCGCTTCCTCCAAGGGAATAACTTTTTCATCCCGCACATAATGACTTAATAAGCGTGCAAATGATCCGTATGCCCTTGGATGTGTACTTTGTTCCAGAAATACACCTTCATTGGTATAAGAGCCGGCATCCGAACAGATGGCCATATAGGGAAGAGCCAATTTCTTTTTAATATTTTCTTCAGACATTGAGAAGTAGACCACCTGAATTCTGCTATTATCTTCCTGTATTAAGTCAACCACTGCCTCAGAAGCGGATATATTCCTCTCCTCAGCTATTTCGGCAAGCGTTTTACCTATGAGTTGTCTCATTTGTTCATTTCTGAAGCCCACTAAGAGAATCTTTTCAGGAGGTACATGGAAATCTATTTCCTTTATCATCTGTTTCCTTTTCGCCGGTTGCGCAATCAGTTCCATAGTTTTCTTATGTCCACCTTCTTTCGCCCATGCCGGTAATACTACGTTGAGCCCTGTTGAACTTGCATTGTACATGTACATATCAGTTGTTATTGGCAGTCCCTCTTTACGTGCGTTATCTACCAATTTTATTGCACTGTCCAGTAAATGCCAGTTGGCGTTGCCGGAGGCTTTGAAGTGATATATTTCCGATCGTATGTCCGCCTCCCTGGAAATTGTGATAAGTTCCTGAACAGCATCTAAGAGATATTCTTCTTCATCTCTGATATGAGAAACATACATACCATCATAAGCAGCGGCAATTTTGGCCAATTCAATAATTTCTTCCGTTTTTGCATGCCCACTAGGTACGTAGATTAGAGATGTAGAAAGGCCTACAGCTCCTTCCTCCATAGCTTGTTTTGTAAGCTCTTTCATTTTTTCTAATTCAGCCGCATCCGGAGGTCTGGTCTCATAATTCATGACATATTCCCTTAAAGTTCCATTACCAACAAACGAAGCGATATTGGTAGATGTGCCTTTTTCTTCAAGATACTCCAGATATTCTCCAAGGGTAGTCCAATTAATGTCATATGTTATATTTTGTTGTGATTCCTTCATTTCCATTTTCATTACCTCATTTAATGGACCCATGGAACGTCCTTCACCCATAACTTCAAGGGTTACACCTTGCCTGATATCCCCTTGCGATCTTCCATCTTCAATTAGGGAAACATTGGCCCAACTCAACATATTTATAAACCCTGGGGCGACAGTAAGCCCGCTTGCATCTATTTCCACAGAGCCAACAGCACTCTTTAAATCGCCCATCGCAGCTATGGTGTCTGCATTAATTGCAATATCTCCTTTAAATGATTTTTCACCAGACCCATCTATAATAATACCATATCTGATGACAAGATCATAGGATTTCTGGTTCTCACATCCTAAAAAAAAGCCAATTGCTAAGAATACAATTACAAAATGTTTTGACTTCATAATATATTTTTTCAAGTTTTTCTTTTCAATATCACTGATGGATTCAACTAAATAATTTAAATATACCCAATATGCCAACACCAACTATGCTTAAAATACTTACCCATAAGGTAAGATCATAAATAAAACCAGGTTTAAACAGAGGCTGTCTTCTTAAATATCTAAAATGGATCACCGCATAAACCACAAGAAATAGCAGGAAAGAGCCAACTATACCGCCGGTTAGAACCATTAAAACGGGTAATTTAATAAAGACAAATAATAAGGCCCATAATAATGGGACTACCCAGGCCAGGACGGCTATTGTCCTCTTTCTTTGTTTAAAGTTAGAAAAACTGATCCATCCTAATTGACCAAATATGTCGGCAATCTGTCTGGTCCATGCTGCTAAAGCGGCGAAGAGGGTGGAGAACAAAGTAATAAACGCTCCAATAAGAAATACTGATTTTGCATGAGGGCCCAAAGATTCCGTATACATAGCGGAGAGCGTTTCAACCATTGCGTATCCTTCTGGTACAAATCCCTGGGCATGAAGAACAGCTGCGCCCAATAAATAGAAAGCGGCGGTTACAGATGTATAGATTAACATGGCAATAATTGCATCCAGTTTCATAACTTTTAACCAACCCTGGGCCCTTAGTTTCCATGCTTCAGAACTATCATTCTTACCTGTAAAAGCTGCATAGCCCTTCTCAAGGCACCAGTAGTTATAATGTATTATTTCATCTCCACCAACACCTGTTATTCCAAAGGCGCCTATAGCGACTGCAACAGCTTCTTTGGGCAAATTAAACTGAAGACCGCTCCAGATACTTTCAAAAGTTATGTGATAGGGCGTAAACTTCAGAAAATAAAGGGAGGCAAAAGTGAAAATTGTAAAGAACCCAATCATGCTCAGGGAAAATTTTTCAATAAAAGAGTAATACCCCCTGAAAATCATCAATGCCACGATTATTGCAATTCCAAAACAAAATACGGGAACTCCAATACCGGGAATTACCATGTTTAAAATTATGGCCACACCACCTACAATGCCTCCTACTTGCAAAAGTTTTATGATCATTACACCCAATACTGTCCAAACTGTCCACCTGGCTTTGCCAAAAACAGGCCCCGGAAGCTTATTGAAGGCCTGCATAGCAGTTTCACCGGTCAGGATGGTATGTTTTCCGAATTCCAATTGAACCGCTACTTTAACTACACAGCTCACGATAATTACCCAAAATGTTATAAACCCCGCTTCGGCTCCTAAGGTAGTTGTCGCTATTAATTCCCCGGATCCGACAATTGAAGCAGATAATATAAAGCTGGGCCCCAAAAATTTCAAGCGTTCTTTAAAAGTTGAAGGAGGGGGTTTAATTTTATCGGGGGAAAGTGAGTATGGATCTTGTAATTCAGACATTATTATTTGATTCGCTTTATAAAGAAATTTCTACGAAAGTTTCTTTAGAAAAGCCATGTTATGTTTCATGCTATCAAGCGGATTGTTGGCATATTCTTCCTGTTCTATAAAGATGTGCTTTACACCTGATTCCTTTCTATGAGCCATCATTGTGGGAATATCGAGGCCACCCTTGCCAAATTCAGTACTTTCTTTCTTATCCATATCCATATCCTTGAGGTGCCATAAAGGAAATCTTCCCGGATACTTTTTAAAATAGTCCAAAGGGTCCTTGCCTGCTGCAATAACCCATCCCAGATCTAACTCCATATGGACAAGGTCTGCCTCGGTATCGTTTAGGAGAACATCATAAAGAACCTGATTATTTTCGGATTCAAATTCATATTCATGATTGTGATAACCAAATTTAAGATTCAACTTTTTACATGCCTCACCGGCTTTATTAAATTCTTCAGCCACCTTTTTATAGTTATCTACGCTTTGTCCTTTGCTGGGCATTGAAGAACAAATAAGATACTCCTGACCCGATTCTACAGCTTCTTCCATGGTTTGTTGCCATTTATCATCCAAGTGGACATGTCCACTCTTCAGGTTCATTTCGAGATCATTACAAACCGACTTCATCTCTGCGGGGGCAAGGCCGTAGTAGTGGCCTTTCTGACTTCGGGCGGTTTCAATTTCTTTAAAGCCAAGAGATGCAATTTGCTTTAACGTCCCAATGGCATCTTTGGCCATTTCGTTGCGAAATGAATACAATTGAACTCCAAAATGCTGTGATTTAACTGAAGCAAAAGCAAAGGAAGGTAGCAGGAATGATCCGGTTGTGATAATAGTTGATTGTAATAAAAAATCTCTTCTGGAT
>JABDPH010000014.1 GCA_013042925.1 Eudoraea sp. | reverse complement strand
TTTGTGAAATATTTACAATTACATCATCTGCTTCCCTTAAGTCATGTGCCATGAGGCGAAGAACTTCAAAAGTAAAATCAGGATTCTTGTGTAAGGTATTAACAATTGCTTCTTTAGGTATGAAGCAGAGTTCCATATCATTAACAGCCACTGCACTCAAATTCGAAGTTTCTTCCGCAATCACAGAACGTTGGCCCATTACTTCACCCTTGGTAGCCAATTTCACTATTTGATCTTTTCCATTAGAGCTTAGCTTGGAAAGTTTGGAAACCCCTTCCCTTACGCAAAAAACGCCATTGAGTTTTTCACCTTCCTCAAAAATTGCCTCACCTTTTTTGATGATTTTGGAAGTCTTTGAATCAGATACCTGCTTTAATTCTTCCTTAGTCATGGCGCGCAATGAATTAAACTGACGTATTATACAATTCTCACACCTGCTTTCAGAACCCATGAATTTTTGTTTAGGCTTTAGAAGATCAAAATTATTGAAAAGGTGACAAATATCATATATATTTTGAGTAAATTACTACAAATTCGCATTCAGGTAATAAGCAAATGTTTTAGAATATGACTAAATGTTACCACTGTGGTGATGATTGCAGCACTACGGCGATAGTATTTGACGAAAAAAACTTCTGTTGTAACGGGTGTAAAACCGTATATGAGATTTTTCAGACGAATGATCTAACCTATTACTATGATCTTCAGTCTGCTGCTGGAACTACTCCTTTAGAAATTGAAGGAAAATATGATTTCCTCAATTCCGATAAAATTACTCAACGGTTAATTGAATTTGATGATGGAACAATTCAAATTGTGAATCTTTCCATTCCCGGAATACATTGTAGTTCATGTATTTGGGTGTTAGAAAATTTAAAAAAATTACATCCAGGAGTTACAAATTCGCAAGTAGATTTCCCTAAAAAAATGATTAGAATAACGTATAACAGGGAACTGGTTTCATTGAAAGAATTGGTTATTCTACTTGCAAGAATTGGGTATGAGCCTTATATCTCACTCGATGATTATGACAAAGGAATTAGCAAAACCGACAGAAGTATCTACTACAAACTTGGAGTTGCAGGTTTTGCCTTTGGGAATATTATGTTTTTATCCTTTCCGGAGTATTTTGAAGTAGGAGAGTTTTGGCTCGATCAATACAAGGGATTATTCAGGTGGCTTATGTTTTCTTTTTCACTTCCCGTAGTGTTTTATGCAGGCAGTGACTATCTTATCTCGGCTTATAAAGGGCTGCGTTCCCGACTTCTAAATATTGATGTGCCAATTGCTCTTGGAATTCTTGTTCTTTTTTTACGAAGCACATTTGAGATTGCCTTAGACCTGGGCTCCGGATTTTTTGATAGTCTTACCGGGTTGATCTTCTTCCTCCTTGTGGGCAGGTACTTTCAACAAAAAACGTATTCATTCCTTTCGTTTGAACGCGACTACAAGTCATATTTTCCCATTGCAGTTACCAGATTAAATAAAAAGAAGAAAGAGGAAACAGTTCAGGTATATGATATAAAAAGAGGTGACAGGTTACTAATCAGGAATGAGGAACTCATCCCTGTAGATGGAATTCTTATAAGTAATAAGGCCCAAATAGATTACAGCTTTGTAACCGGAGAATCAGAACCTGTCCAAAAAAATTCAGGTGACAAAGTTTTTGCCGGAGGGAGGCAGTGTTACGGCGCAATTGAAATAGAAACATTGAAAAGTGTCTCTCAGAGCTATCTTACGCAATTGTGGAGTAATTCTGTTTTCGAAAAAGACAAGACCACCGCATTTCAAACCCTGACAGACAGCATTGGAAAAAGCTTTACTATCGCTGTATTGACCATTGCAATTATAGCCGCCTCTTTTTGGATGATCAATGACAGTAGTAAAGTATTAAATGTGTTTACTGCTGTCCTTATCATAGCCTGTCCGTGTGCCATTGCCCTTGCTGCTCCGTTTACTCTGGGTAATATGCTGCGGATTTTCGGGCGGAAGAAATTTTATTTGAAAGATAGTGGGGTTATAGAACAATTGGCTCAAATAGATACTGCCATATTTGATAAAACAGGAACAATAACTACTACACAATCCAGCGCAATTACTTATGAAGGTATGGCGTTAACCGCTGAAGAAGAATCCCTTCTTAAAAATACCTTGCGGGCCTCAAATCATCCCTTAAGCAGATCGCTCTATGAGCTGTTAAAAGAACACAATATAGAAACACTTGATGACTATAAAGAATATACAGGGAAGGGAGTGCAGGGTGTAAAGGATAAAAGTGACATTAAAGTTGGTTCAGCTGATTTTGTAGGACATAAGCACCAAAGTGATTATAAAAGCACAGCGGTTCACGTAAGTACAAATAATTTCTACAAGGGTCGTTTTGTTTTTCATAATAACTACAGGGAAGGGGTTTCCGAAGTATTTAAAAATATGAAGCGCTATCTTGATTTAGCTGTTATATCAGGGGATAATGAAGGTGAAAAACCCAGGTTGGAAAAGCTTCTGCCTAAGCTGACTCCTTTGTACTTTAATCAAAAACCATCGGATAAGCTCGATTTTGTTAAAGAGTTACAAGCCAATGACAAAAATGTCCTAATGGTTGCTGACGGCTTAAATGATGCAGGCGCATTGGCACAAAGTAATGTAGGGCTAGCCATTTCTGAAAACATAAATGTATTCTCTCCTGCCTGTGATGGAATTCTTGATGCCGTAAAATTCAAATATCTTAACAATTATATCTTGGCCTCTAAAAAGGCCATGAGCATTATAAAATTATGCTTTGTCCTCTCATTGATGTACAACGTGGTTGGTCTTTATTTTGCGGTAACGGGCCAGTTAGAACCTGTTATTGCAGCTATATTAATGCCGCTAAGTTCAATTAGTATTGTTGCTTTTGCAACCCTTGCAACAAATGTGATAGGAAAGAAATTAAATTAATTTTAAAACCTGACATATGTCATTTTTTCAAATTGGTGAGGAATGTAGTTTTACGCCAGAATTCAGGTAGGTATGAGTGTAATTTATTTATTGCTTACAATAAGTATTGTGGTAGCGCTGGTTTTCTTTGCTGCTTTTATCATTTCTGTTCGCAGTGGTCAGTACGACGATTCGTATACTCCATCAGTAAGAATGTTATTTGAAGATGAAGTAGTTAAAACTAAAGCCGAAAATTCTGATACCAAAATCGAAAAATCAATCCAACTAAATAAAAAGCAAAAATTGTAATTATGGAAGTACAACAGTTCTATTACGATAACAAAATCGTAAAAAAATTCCTCTACGCCACCTTGTTCTGGGGAATCATTGGTATGCTGGTAGGGTTACTACTGGCATTTATGTTTCTATTCCCTAATATAACAGATGGGATATCGTTTCTTAGCTTTGGACGACTCCGCCCATTGCACACCAATGCTGTAATCTTTGCATTTGTGGGGAACGCCATCTTTGCCGGGGTTTATTACTCCACCCAGCGTTTGCTAAAAGCCCGTATGTTCAGTGATTTCCTGAGTAATTTTAACTTCTGGGGGTGGCAAACGATCATAGTGGCGGCGGCTATTACCCTTCCATTGGGAATAACTACATCTAAAGAATATGCTGAACTGGAGTGGCCTATTGATATTGCAATTGCACTGGTATGGGTAGCATTTGGATGGAACCTTATTGGAACAATGTTAAAAAGAAGACAACGTCATCTCTATGTAGCCATTTGGTTCTATCTGGCTACATTCGTAACAGTAGCTGTTCTTCATATATTTAATAGTTTGGAATTACCGGTGAGTGCGTTAAAAAGCTATTCCGTATATGCGGGAGTTCAGGATGCCCTTGTACAATGGTGGTATGGGCATAATGCAGTGGCATTCTTCCTCACGACACCTTTTTTAGGATTGATGTATTATTTTGTTCCTAAAGCTGCCAACAGGCCGGTATATTCATACAGACTTTCCATAGTGCATTTCTGGTCCCTTATTTTTATTTACATCTGGGCCGGACCTCATCATTTATTGTATTCCGCTTTACCAGATTGGGCGCAAAATTTAGGTGTTGCATTTTCAGTGATGTTAATTGCTCCTTCATGGGGTGGTATGATAAATGGGTTATTAACGCTTAGAGGAGCCTGGGATAAAGTTCGTACAGATCCTACTCTTAAATTTATGGTAGTAGCAATTACAGGATACGGGATGGCTACTTTTGAAGGCCCAATGTTATCCTTGAAAAATGTAAATGCCATTGCGCATTTTAGTGATTGGATTATTGCACACGTCCATGTAGGTGCCCTGGCATGGAATGGTTTTCTTGCCTTTGGTATGATTTACTGGCTGGTTCCGAAAATGTTTAAGACCAGGTTGCATTCTACACCAATGGCTAATTTCCACTTTTGGATAGGCACATTGGGGATCATTTTATATGCCTTACCCATGTATGTGGCAGGATTTACCCAAGCTTTAATGTGGAAAGATTTTAATCCGGATGGATCATTGGTTTATGGTAACTTTCTGGAAACCGTAAATGAAATTATTCCTATGTACTGGATGCGCGCCATAGGCGGTACCCTGTATATTGTTGGGTTTGTTGTTATGTTATACAACATTGTAGCTACGGTTCGCTCTGGCAGCAAAGTGGAAGATGAGCTTGCGGAGGCAGCTGCTTTAACACGCGTTTCCAAAAGAAGAACTGCAGGAGAAACTTACCACACCTGGTTGGAACGTAAACCTATTAAATTAACGATATATGCTACTATTGCGATTCTTATCGGAGGGATTGTCCAGATTGTACCAACCATTCTTGTAAAGTCTAATATCCCAACTATTACAAGTGTAAAACCATATACACCTTTAGAATTGGAGGGAAGAGATCTTTACATACGAGAAGGTTGTGTGGGTTGTCATTCCCAGATGATTCGTCCATTCAGAAGTGAAGTGGAGCGCTATGGTGAATACGCCAAAGCCGGGGAGTTTGTTTATGATCACCCATTCCTTTGGGGTAGTAAACGAACCGGACCCGATTTATTACGGGTTGGTGGCAAATATTCAGATAGTTGGCACTTTAACCATATGTATGACCCGCAAAGTACCTCATCAGGTTCTATTATGCCGGCATATCAGTGGATGGTTCGCAACAAACATGATCGTAGTGGTATAAAAGGCAAAATGGAGGCTATGGTTAGCCTTGGTGTCCCTTATACAGAAGAGGATATTGCTAATGCCGATGCTTCTATGGAAGAACAATCCATTCAAATAGAAGAAAACCTTTATGAAGATCCCGATTTTGTGAAATCTTATGAAGCCGATAAGAAATATGCAGCTGACAACGGATTGGAATTTGTGGAAATGCGCGATCGTGAGATCGTTTCACTAATCGCTTATTTACAGCGCTTAGGTACAGATATAAAAGTTAAGGAAACCGACGAATTATTGTCAGAAAACAAGTAGATCATGCTAAAATTCATAAAAAATCACATGGAAAGTATGGAAGGTATTGCCACCTATCCCATGATATCACTGCTTATCTTCTTTGTATTTTTTGCCATTCTTTTTTGGTGGGTATTTACCGCTTCAAAAGAACATATCAAGGAAGTTAGTGAAATACCATTAGAAGATAATCAACCAAAACAACAAGAACTATGAAAAATATGTCACCCTGGTGGATCAGAATCCCCGTAATATTCTTTATCATCTTTGGATTGATGGAATACTTTATTGACTCAGGAGAAAAACCCGCATTTATTGAGTATCCCATAACACAGTTCTTTTTATTGATGGTGTTGCTGATCCTTGTTGCAATTGAACTTATTTTAAAGTCTATAGAAAATGTAATGTTTCAAACACTTTCTGAAGAAGGTAAAGAAAGGTACTTGGAATCCAAATCCAAACAATGGGAATGGAGTTGGGGTAAGAAGATGTACAAAAGACTTTTAGGCACTAAACCCATAGAAGTGGAAGGCGAAATCATTCTGGACCACAACTATGATGGTATAAAAGAGCTTGACAACAAGCTACCGCCATGGTGGGTTTACCTTTTTTATGTTACCATTATTTTTGGTGTTATTTACCTGATTAGATTCGAAATTTATGGTGATTATGACCAGGATTTGGAATATGAACTTGAGGTAGCCGCAGCTCAGGCAGAAATTGAAGCTTACAAAAAAACCGCCAAGGATTTGGTAGATGTAAATACTGTTGAACTCTTAACCGAAGCCTCAGATATTAGTGCAGGAAAATCAATTTTTGAAACCAATTGTGTGGTATGCCATATGGCAGACGGTGGCGGAGGAATAGGACCTAATCTTACAGATGAATATTGGATTTTAGGAGGAGGAATTAAAAATGTCTTTAATACCATTTCTGAAGGTGGACGAGCCGGCAAAGGAATGGTGCCATGGAAACAAACCCTGAAACCACTGGAAATGGCACAGGTTTCAAGCTATTTACTAACTTTCCAGGGAACAACACCTGCCAATCCTAAAGCAGCTGAAGGAGATCTATGGGTAGACGAAAATGCACCAAATCAGGAAGTTTCACCTGAGGAACAAGCAACACCGGTACAAGAGAGCGATTCTACTACGGTTGTTATGAATTAATAGTTCATTTCTGCTTAATTGCTTTGAACTGAAAAAAGCTATGGAAGAGAATTTTAGGGATAGTATTGGGACCATTGATCAAGAAGGAAAGCGGGCCTGGATATTCCCAAAGAAGCCTAGTGGCAGGTATTATAAATATCGAAAATGGGTTAGCTACGGATTATTGATTTTCTTATTTGCTTCTCCATTTATTAAGATAAATGGAAACCAGTTCCTGATGTTTAATGTTTTGGAACGTCGGTTCAATATTTTTGGATTTCCTTTCTGGCCACAGGATTTTCATCTTTTTGTTATTTCCATGATCATAGGGGTAATTTTTATTGCACTTTTTACCGTTGCCTTTGGTCGTATTTTTTGTGGGTGGATGTGCCCGCAAACAATTTTTATGGAAATGGTCTTCAGGCGAATTGAATACTGGATAGACGGTGATCGCGGTGCCCAGATCCGTTTGGATAAACAGCCCTGGAATGCAGAAAAAATACGGAAACGACTACTTAAATGGTTTGTCTTCTTTGTAATATCCTTTTTAATCGCAAATGTCTTCCTGGCCTATCTTATTGGAAGCGACAAATTATTCCAATACATCACTGATGGACCCCTGGCTCATGTAAGTACATTGGTGTCCCTTCTAATTTTCACGGGTGTATTTTATTTTGTTTTTGCATGGTTCAGAGAGCAGGTCTGTATTATAGCCTGTCCCTATGGAAGAATGCAAGGTGTATTATTAGACAATAAATCCATAGTAGTAGCCTATGACCACAAACGCGGCGAAGCCGAAAATGGTCGTAAAAAATTTCGAAAAAATGAAGATCGGCAAGCACTGGGTCATGGCGATTGTATAGACTGCTTTCAATGTGTGAATGTATGTCCAACAGGTATTGATATCAGAAATGGCACCCAAATGGAATGCGTAAATTGTACAGCTTGTATAGATGAATGTGACACCATTATGGAAAAAATAAATCTTCCAAAAGGTCTTATTCGTTATGCCAGTGAGGATAATATTGAACGAAAGGCAAAATTTACATTCAATCCCAGATTAAAAGGCTATTCTGCAGTACTTGTAATTTTAATTGGAGTATTCATTGGCATGCTTTTCTTAAGAAATGATCTTGAAGCTAATATTTTAAGACTTCCAGGACAACTCTATGAACATAAAGAAGGCAATATGATTAGTAATGTGTACACGTACAAGCTAATCAATAAAACATCTAAAGACATTGATGATGTAAGTTTTAAACTTCTCTCACATGAAGGTAAAATTGATTTGGTGTCACATCGTAGTTTTGAGGTTCCCGCGCAGCAATTGGCAGAAGGCACCTTGTTTATTGAAATAAATAATTCGGTCCTTAGTGGCGATAAAGACAAACTGAAGATTGGTGTATATAGCGGGGAAGAATTAATTGAAACTACTACGGCAAGGTTCCTGGCACCAAGAAGTTATAATTAGCAGTATTCATTAATATGAAATAAAAAGTATGAAGTTTAATTGGGGAACAGGAATAGTTTTAGCATTTGTTGCATTTATTGCGTTTATCCTTTATTTCGTAATACTGGCAAGCACAGGTAATAGTGCAAATCATGATTTGGTCACCGAGGAGTATTATAAGGAAGAACTGGCCTATCAGAAAGAGATTGATGCACTGTCTAATGCCAAAGATTATGCCTCCCAATTCAGTTTTGTTAAAAATAAAAATGGGTTAGCCGTTACATTTCCTCCAAAAATGAATTATAAAGAAATAGAAGGTAAAGTGTCCCTATATAGACCATCCAATAAACACTTGGATTTTGACTTTCCTATAAGTTTATCCAATAAACATTTGCTCATACCTGACAAACGTTTGTTGGATGGTCGCTGGGACATAAAAATATATTGGAATTATCAGGGTAAAGAGCACTTGATAAAAAAGAGTATCACCTATTAATTATTTATGTTATTATCTGCTTTAATATTAGGTCTTATGGGAAGTTTGCACTGCATAGGCATGTGTGGCCCCATTGCATTTATACTGCCTGTAAGTCAGAATAATAAGTATAAAAAAGCAGGTCAGATTTTCATTTACCATTTTGGAAGACTAATGGCCTATGGTATTATTGGTTTATTATTTGGGCTATTAGGCAAGGGACTATTCATCTTTGGTATACAGCAAAAGCTATCTATTTTAATTGGTGTTATAATGATTTTGGCTGTAATAATACCTTACAAGTATATGAGCAGACTTGGCCTTTCCAAACCGCTATACAGGGTTGTTGGGAAAATTAAAAATAATTTAGGTAAAGCACTGAAGAAGAAAACAGCAGATACATTTCTCACTATTGGCTTTCTAAATGGATTTTTGCCTTGCGGATTGGTTTATATAGCCCTGCTGGGTGCCATTGCCATGGGCACAGCTGCTGAAGGTTCATTGTATATGATCTTGTTTGGTTTAGGAACAGTTCCTTTGATGACAACAGCAGTTTACCTGAGTGGAATATTAAAGGATTCTGCCAAACAGCGAATACGAAAATTAATACCGGTTTTTGTAGTTATTATCGGGGTACTTTTTATTTTGAGAGGAATGGGTTTAGGAATACCATATGTATCTCCGAAGCAAATGACTGAGGTGGTTAGCACAGAATTAGAATGTCATTAGCCTTAATCATATTTTAATGAGGCAAATTATAAATCCTATAAAAAAATAAACATGAAAATTGTTACTGCAGAAGAAGCTGCTTCCATTGTTAATTCGGGTGATCGGATATTCTTACAGGGAGCTGCTATGACTCCTAATACATTAATAAATAGCATTTGTGAAAGGTATGAGGAACTAGAGGAAGTAGAGATCATATCAATTCATACTGAAGGAGAAGTTAAATATGCAATCCCTCCCTATAATCAGGCCTTTAATATAAATAGTTGTTTTGTTGGAGGAAATGTAAGAAAAGCAGTGAACACAAATAAAGGTGATTATATCCCTATTTTTCTTAGTGAAATCCATTTTCTGTTCAGGCGCAATATTTTACCCCTTGATGTAGCCGTTGTTCAGGTATCTCCACCGGACAGTCATGGGTATTGTTCTTTAGGTGTATCTGTAGATATTGCTATTCCTGCAATACAAACTGCTAAGAAAGTAATTGCCCAGGTTAATCCTCAGGTGCCAAGAACTCATGGAGATGGTATTATTCATAAAGACCGTATTGATCTGGCCATAGAGGTAGACGAGCCTATCCATGTTGCACCAATTACCCAAATAACGGATTTAGAGCACGAAATAGGTAAAAATGTTGCCAGTCTTATTGAAGATGGCGCTACTTTGCAATTGGGTATAGGAAATATTCCCAATGCTGTTTTAACCAATTTACACAATCATAAAAGATTAGGGGTACATACAGAAATGTTTTCTGATGGTTTGCTTCCACTGGTTGAGAAAGGTATTATAACCGGAGAGGAAAAGGAGATAAAAACTAATAAGATTGTAACTTGTTTCGCCGCCGGGACTAAAAATTTATACAATTTTGTAGATGATAACCCATTGGTGCATTTTAAAGAAGCGGCTTATACAAATGATACCAATTTAATTGCAAGAAATCCCAAGGTAACTGCAATAAACAGCGCTATTGAAATAGACCTTACCGGACAGGTATGCGCTGATAGTATTGGACAGCGTCATTTTTCCGGTGTCGGAGGTCAAATGGATTTTATTAGGGGTGCTACCATTTCTGAAGGGGGAAAACCAATTTTTGCTATTTCCTCAGCTACGCCTAAAGGAATAAGCAAGATTACCCCTACCCTCAAAGAAGGTGCAGGAGTTACTACCACAAGGGCACATGTTCACTATGTAGTTACCGAGTATGGTGTGGTAAACCTTTTTGGGAAAAATTTATATGAAAGGGCCAGGGCCTTAATTTCTATTGCCCATCCGGACCATCGTGAAATGTTTAATAAAGCTGCATATGAACTATTTGATCGATCTTAAAAAGTA
>JABDPH010000001.1 GCA_013042925.1 Eudoraea sp. | reverse complement strand
CCATCAAAACGACCATGTACAGAATCATATTCCAAAAGATACGCAAGGTGCTCCACAGCTAATAAATCATTAATTGCTACAACCTCTACATTATCTCTTTTTACCGATTCTCTGAAAACTAGTCTACCAATTCTACCAAATCCGTTAATTCCAATTTTTAGTGTTGACATTTTTTATTGTTTAAGATTAAAACTATATAGTCATTATATCAGAAACCCTGATGAGTTCCTTATCAATTTTTGATTTTCCTTTTATGGCATCGCCTACCGGAGTAAATGTAATTTGGTTATCTACAATTCCCGCCATTAAATTTGTTTTACCTTCTAAAAGAGCTTCAACAGACTTTACTCCCATCCTACTAGCCAAAACCCTGTCAAAACAAGAGGGGGCTCCGCCTCGTTGCATATGGCCAAGAACACAAACCCGAACATCGTATGCCGGAAGATTAGACTCTACGAATTCTTTTAGCTCATACACATTTTTACCTGTGGTTCTGTCCCCTTCAGCTACTACTACAATACTAGAAGATTTTCCTCTGGCTTTGCTACGCGTTAGAGAGTCGAGCAATCTATCTAATCCTAAATTCTCTTCAGGTATAAGTATCTCTTCAGCACCAGCACCTACTCCTGAATTTAGGGCTATATGCCCTACATCACGCCCCATAACCTCAACAAAAAAGAGTCGATGATGAGAACTTGCGGTATCCCTGATCTTATCAATCGCTTCAACAACCGTATTTAGAGCAGTATCATAGCCAAGTGTGTATGTTGTCCCAAAAATATCGTTATCGATTGTTCCCGGAATTCCAATGAAAGGCATTTTGTATTCTTCATAAAAAGCGAGGGCTCCTGTAAAGCTACCGTCACCTCCAATGACCACAAATGCATCGATATTATTTGAAACCAACTGATCGTAAGCCTTTTTGCGACCCTCTGCGGTCCTAAACTCGTCACATCGGGCAGATTTTAGAACCGTACCTCCTTTGTTAATTATGTTATTCACACTACGGGCATTCATTGGAAGAAAATCACCTTCTATCATGCCTTCATATCCACGATAAATCCCAATACAATCTTTCTTGAAATATGCACATGTACGTACTACAGACCTTATAGCTGCGTTCATTCCGGGAGAATCTCCTCCCGAGGTAAAGACCGCAATTTTTTTAATTTGTGAATTCATTAAAAAATTTAGAATTGCAAAATTACTAAACTTATTGCAGAAAAAGAATTAGTCAAACCCTTAATTTAACACCGGGCAGCACCTCTATCGTTATAGTAGTAAATTTCTTTAATTTACCCGCAAAAACCTCCTATTTACCACTGTTTTGAGCCTTTCTAAATTCGCAAAAAAATAGTCATCTCAAGCAAGTCAAATATCATACTGAAATAAAATAACAAAACGTCTGAAAAAAGTTATGTCATATCAAAATAAGAAAGAGATATATATTAATGCCGCTTTTAATCATTCGTCATTATAAATAAGGGTAACATTTCAAAATTTTTGTAATATGGATGAAGTTTTGGGCGATTATAGAATTTGTCCACATTTACAAACTTTTTCGTTTCTGTAACAACTTCAATTGGTACATGATCGTAGCGGCCATTTTTTAATACTACCATCCGGCCATCAATTCCTTTAAGTATTAAATCGAGTGCAAGATTACCATATGCTGTAGGTACTACTGAATCAATAAAATCAGGATCGCCACAGCGTACCATATAACCCAATTTCTGATTGATTACATTAACGCGGTTTCCGTTATTATATTTAGGGGATATTTTTTTTAATGCGAGAGAGACTTCATCCCCAATACCACCAAGCTTAGCATGACCAAAGGCATCTTTTTCCATACCCTCAAATTTCATTTCGCCGCCTTCAAAGGTGGCACCTTCTGAAATAAGTACAATTGAATAGTTGCTAGGATTTTTATTCCTATCCTCCGTTAGCAGCTCCGCCAGCAGCTCTATATCGAAAGGTACTTCCGGGATAAGACATCTATTGGCCGCTCCGGCCAGCGTAGGCAGCATAGCAGTAAATCCTGCATAACGTCCAAATACTTCCAAAACCAGAAAACGTTCATGAGAACCTGCTGCCGTTCGAAGACTATTGGTAAGGCTGATCGTCCTGGTAACACATGTGCTAAAGCCAATACAATAATCTGTACCAGGCACATCATTATCCATGGTTTTTGGAATAGCCATCACTTTCACGCCCTTTTTAAACAAATGAACCGCATAACTAAGTGTATCATCCCCTCCAATAGCAATCAAATAGTCGACACCTATCCAATCGAGATTTTTAATTACCTCCGGGGTAAGATCATTTATCTCTTTATCATAAGTATCTCTTAAATGCAAGGGAACCATTAATTTTGAAACATGACTTGCCCTCGTCCTTGATG
>JABDPH010000062.1 GCA_013042925.1 Eudoraea sp. | reverse complement strand
CCTTAAAACTCCAGTTTTCAAATTTTAAGGCAAATAATTCTATTCTCGAATTTAACAGATAAGAACTCAGAAGTGTGATAATAATCAGAAACCATGGATTTAAAATTATCTGACTTAAAAAATCATTGCCCTGGTCTAATAGAATCAATGGAAGGGATAGTATAAATAAGGCATTTGCCGGAGTAGGAAGGCCAATAAAGGTAGTAACCTGATTTTCATCTATATTGAATTTCGCCAATCTATAGGCTGAAGCCAAAGTAATCAAAAAGCCAAAAAAAGGAAGAAACGATATTTTTATTCCGGTCCAGGTTAAAGCATTTGAATTATCGGAGAATTCCAGATTCCAACCTCCCGTTTGAGACATAGCCAGTAGCTGAAACATCACGATGCCCGGAACAAGACCACTTGTAATAACATCGGCCAGTGAATCGAGCTGGATTCCTAATTCGCTCTGGGAATCAAGCAATCTTGCGGCCAAACCGTCAAAGAAATCAAAAATAATTCCCAGAAAAACAAAAATTGCGGCCAGCTCCAACTTATTTAAAACGGCAAATACTGTTGCAATACATCCACATAAAATATTAAGCATGGTAATAAACTGCGGAATATGTTTCTTCATCGTTTGCGGTTTCAGTAAAAATAAGATAATTTTTATTCTAACTCTTTCTTAACATATTTTATTCGGATATTTGCCAATAATAGTTATTCCACAAGTGATCAGAGCACTAAAAATCTCATTTAAAAAACTTTGTTTCATTAACTCATTATGGATTGCCTTATTGGGTTTTTCCCTTCAGGCTCAACTGTCTGACGATGCCCAGATAAGTATTATCACATGTGACGCCGGTCAGGATCTTTATTCAAGCTTTGGACATAGTGCCTTTAGAGTTCAGGACTCTGCCAACGGAATAAATTGGGTATATAATTACGGGACTTTTGATTTTAATACCCCTAATTTCTATTATAAATTCGCCAAAGGGAAATTGCTTTATTCATTGAGTGTTTCAACCTTTTCAGATTTTTTATTTACCTATGAATTGGAGAACCGATGGGTAAAAGAACAAATATTAAAACTTAACCCGCAAGAACGAAACAACTTATTCCGATTTTTAGAAAACAATCGAAAGCCCGAAAACAGAGATTATAAATACGACTTCTTATTTGATAATTGTGCCACTAAATTACCGCAAATTTTAAAGAAGGTTCTTGGAAACAACCTTGAATATCATGGAGAACATCTTAAAAACCATTTGACTTTCAGAGATCTGATACATCAAAATCTGCTCACTAATTCATGGTCCAGTTTTGGCATAGACCTTGCCCTTGGGTCTGTGATAGACAGAAAAGCGGCACCGGAAGAGTACATGTTCCTGCCTAAATACGTAATGCTGCAAATGCAAAATACAACACTGGCCGCGAATCCATTGGTCCTAAGAGAACGTTCCGTTCTTGATTATAGCGATAAAAGATTTAATTATAATTTTGGATTATCACCGCTTTTTTGGTTACTCCTTCTTTTACTTTTTACACTAGCAATATCATATATAGATCTAAAAAATGGTACAAGAAGCAGATGGCTCGACTTTTTTTTATTTCTGATTACCGGATCGGCCGGCTTACTCATATTCTTCTTATGGTTCCTTACTGATCATTCTTCAACTGCAAATAATTTTAATATACTTTGGGCATTCCCATTCAATATTGCAGCATGTTATTTTCTGCTTAGAAAAGACCGAATCCCAAAATGGATGGGTAAATATATCCTTGGACTATTGGTTTTAATAGCAATTACGTTAATCCTATGGATTTTTCAAATCCAACAATTTTCACCTTTAATTTCTGTTGTATTTGCCACCTTGGGAATTAGGTACGCCTTGCTATACCGATATTTCACAAATTCTAAACCAAGTCTTTAATGAATTTGGTTTCCGTAGAAAATATAGCCAAATCATTTGGAGAATTAGCCCTCTTTGAAGACCTCTCTTTTGGAATAAATAAGAATCAGAAAATTGCATTGGTTGCACGTAATGGGGAAGGTAAAACTTCAATCTTAAATATCCTGGCTGGAAAAGATGTGCCGAATAGCGGGGCGGTAAACTACCGCAAAGGAATTCGAATTTCTTACCTGGAACAAGAGCCAAGTCTTAATCCAAACCTAACAGTTGAACAGACCGTTTTAGAATCTGAAAATGAGATTCTAAAAATAATTGCTGCCTATGAAGCCGCTCTGGAACATCCAGAAAACGAAAAAGCTTACCAGAAGGCATTCGAATCTATGGACAGAAATAATGCCTGGGATTTTGAAACCCAATACCAGCAAATTCTTTCTAAATTAAAACTGGACAATCTCAAAACCAAAGTGAGTAGTTTGTCTGGTGGACAAAAAAAGAGACTGGCATTGGCAAATGCCCTTTTGAATGAACCAGATCTGTTAATCCTCGATGAGCCTACAAATCATTTGGATCTGGAAATGATAGAATGGCTCGAAGATTACTTCAGCAGAAAAAAGATAACTCTATTTATGGTTACCCATGACAGATACTTTTTGGAAAGGGTTTGTAATGAAATTCTTGAACTGGATAATGGGCAACTTTATTCGTACAAGGGTAATTACGCTTACTACCTGGAGAAAAAAGAAGCCAGATTGGAACTTGAAGCGGTAGAACTGCATAAATCCAAATTGCTCTATAAAAAAGAACTGGACTGGATGCGAAGACAGCCAAAAGCAAGAACCACAAAATCCAAATCTCGCATTGATGATTTCCATAGCATCAAAGAAAAGGCGCATCAACGCAGAGAGACCCATGAAATTCAGCTGGAGATCAATATGGAGCGTATGGGCAGTAAAGTTCTGGAAATACACAAAGTCTCCAAAAGTTATCCGGGAATTACCTTACTGGATAAATTTGACTATAATTTTTTAAGAGGAGAACGCATCGGGATTATTGGAAAAAACGGTACAGGCAAATCTACATTTCTGAATATTGTAACGGGAATGGAAAAGCCGGATAGCGGAAAGATTGTGATCGGGGAGACCATTAAATTTGGATATTACACTCAAAATGGGATTACGATAAAAGAAGGTCAGAAAGTGATTGATGTCATCAGGGAATTTGGAGATTACATTCCTTTAAAAAAAGGAAGACAACTCTCGGCTCAGCAGCTTCTGGAACGGTTCTTATTTGATAGGAAGAAACAATATGATTTTGTGGAAAAGCTTAGTGGCGGAGAACGAAAAAGATTGTATTTATGTACTGTCCTTATACAGAATCCCAATTTCCTGATCCTTGATGAGCCAACCAATGATCTGGATATTATCACCTTAAATATCCTTGAAAGTTTTTTATTGGATTTTCCCGGATGCCTGCTGGTGGTATCTCATGATCGTTATTTCATGGATAAGATAGTAGATCATTTATTTATTTTTAAGGGGGATGGAATTGTTGAAGATTTCCCCGGTAATTATTCAGATTACAGGGCTTATGAAGACAGTGCGGTATTAGAACAACGGGCTAATAAAGGGAATAGCATCCAAAATAAAGCGACTAAAAGTTCCTGGCGGTCCGATAACAAAAAACTGTCTTTTGAAGAACAAAAAGAGTATAACAAGTTAGAAAAATCCATTCAGAACTTAGAAAAACAAAAAGAGGAGCTTCAAAATCAATTTGCTGATACTTCCATGTCTGGAGAAGAAATAGATGTTTTATCTATAAAATTAAAAGATATTATAGAAAAACTTGAGGATAAGACGGAGCGGTGGTTTGAGCTTTCGATGCTATTGGAAGACTAATGTACTAGTGTAATATTCCTATTTATTTAAATTAAGAATTTTCTTTAATGTCAAATACCCTGCAATATCTGAAATTTTGGTTTGAAGCTACCAGCGAGCATGGAATTCATTCCCCGTTTATATACCGTTTTGTGACAAAGGGTCTTTATGGTAAGCATAAATACTATAGATCAAAATCACAGAATATTTTTTTAAGTGCATAAAATACTTCAAACCAAAAAGCATAGGTTTTGATCAAGAAAATGAGCTTTTAAGAAACAAAACTAGCGAACAATTCCCAACACTTTCCTTTAAAGAACCATTTGATATGATGTATTATGAGAGCTTGGTTGCAGATTCTCAAATTAAAGCTATCGAAGACTACGCCAAACAACAGCCCAATGGAATCATATATATTAACAGTTTCAGGAAAAATAGGATTTCTACAGAATTTTGGAATAGATTATTACTAGAAGATTTTGTAGTAGTCAGTATAGACATGTATTTTGGCGGCCTTCTTTTTTTTCATAAAACACAGGCAAAAGAACATTTTAAAATTCGAATCTAAACGCTTAACTTTAAGATAGATAATTTACACACAATGAATGACAATATTTATTACATTTTAGCCGGGGTTGCCGTGGTGTATATAATCTTCTCTATTTTTAGCAAAAAGAGCACAAAGAGAAGAAAATCAAGGAAATTTATGGAAGGTTATGAACGAAAGGATAAAAAGAAATAATAGATCCCATGAGTTTATCCTCTAACGCCAAGGAAGAGGTCTATATAAAGTCAATTCCCTACCTTGCGACTCAAAAGTTCCAAAGATAGCCTATGAAAATATATACAAAAACCGGGGACAAAGGTTCAACCTCACTTTTTGGGGGTACAAGAGTAACTAAACATCATATTCGTATCAATGCCTATGGTACTGTAGATGAACTAAATTCATGGCTGGGGCTTCTTAGAGATCAGGAAATAGATACACATTCCAGAGAAATGCTTATCACTACCCAGGATAAATTGTTTACCGTCGGTGCTATTTTGGCAACCGATCCGGAAAAAGCGCAATTAAAAAGTGGAAAGGAGCGCCTCAATATCCCTTTGCTAGGCATCACGGATGTTGAGCATCTGGAAAATGAAATAGATATGATGAATGAAACCTTGCCGCCGATGACCAACTTTATACTACCGGGCGGTCATACAAATGTGTCATACTGTCATATTGCACGCACTATTTGCAGAAGAGCTGAGCGAATGGTATCACTACTACATGAAAATGAGCCAGTTGATAGTATGGTACTCATTTACCTCAATCGCCTTTCTGACTATTTATTTGTATTGGCACGGAAGTTGTCATTTGACTTAAAGGCGGATGAAATTAAGTGGATTCCTGAGAAAAAAGGCTAATAATTACACTTTTTCTTCGTTATGAAATTATCAAAACCCTAAATTGTTGATAAAATAAGTGATTTTACTCAGATTTTTCTTGGCATTTTGGGTTTAAAATTTATTTTTGCAAAAATTTTAAAATTAAACTTAGCCATGTATTGGACATTAGAACTAGCATCTTATTTAAGTGATGCACCCTGGCCGGCCACTAAAGACGAATTAATAGATTATGCTATCAGAACTGGTGCTCCTTTAGAAGTAGTAGAAAATTTACAATCTATGGAGGAAGAAGGTGGTGAGATCTACGAATCAATAGAAGAAATATGGCCGGATTACCCTACAGAAGAAGATTACCTCTGGAATGAGGATGAATATTAAAGAAGTTATCTAAAACCTATAAAAAGTCTCAATTGAGGCTTTTTTTTTATGTAATTTTGACAGGCTTAACGTAGTTTAAGGAGAAATATAAAATCTGGAATACCTTTTGCTTTAGAAAGGATATTGCAATTCTATAGCATATTGCTCATTTTGAGACTTAGTTTATTGCAATTTAAGTTGTGAAGAGCATGCTATCAAAACATATGTAATTTATGAGTATTTTAAATTCAGTCATCAAGGCATTTGTAGGTGACAAGGCTAAGAAGGATGTTAAGGAACTACAACCGCTTTTAAAGGAGATCAATTCCTATGAGGCAGCGATAGAAGGCCTGGATCATAATGCACTTAGGGAAAAAACAAAAGAATTCAAGCTTACAATAAAAAAGGCATCTGAAGAACTTCAGAAACAGATTGATGCCCTGAAAGAAGAAGTAAAAGCCTCTCTGGATATTGACAGAAATGAGGAAATATATGCGGAAATTGATAAACTTGAAGAAGAGGTCTATAAGATTACCGAGAACACATTAAATGAAATTCTTCCTGAAGCCTTTGCCGTAGTTAAAGAAACCGCGAAACGATTTGTGAATAATGAGACCATTACGGTTGAGGCCACAGAATTTGACAGATT
>JABDPH010000531.1 GCA_013042925.1 Eudoraea sp. | reverse complement strand
GAATAAGCGTTTGCCCAATCATTAAAATAAAGGACTTTCAGGGTATCATTTGAATCATTTATATATTCAAATTCCTGTTGAATATTTATTTCTCTGGATTCAGATTCCAAAGAGGCTTTAACACTATTATTATGCTGCGCATAGATACTACTAATGCCAACGAAATAAAGCATAGCAGTGATTAATCGTAAACTTTGAATGCGCTTTAGAAACATATATGAATTAGAAATTTGGGCTCAGGGTATGGCCTTTATAGAAGGCATCAATAATTTCTACAACTTCTTCCTCTGTATCAACAAGGCGTATTAAATCCAGGTCTGTTTTACTAATATTCCCTGCATTTAGCATAGTATCTTTTATCCAGTTTATCAACCCTTTCCAAAAAGATTTTCCGACAAGAATAATTGGAAATTTACCAATTTTATTTGTCTGAATAAGGGTTAGGGCTTCGAAGAGTTCATCCAGTGTGCCGAATCCTCCAGGTAAAACCACAAACGCTTGTGAATACTTTACAAACATTACCTTGCGAACAAAGAAGTAATCAAAATCCAAGCTCTTATCATCATCGATATAAGGGTTGTCATTTTGTTCAAAAGGAAGTTCAATATTCAATCCAACTGAGGTTCCTCCAGCCAAATGTGCTCCTTTATTACCGGCTTCCATAATACCAGGACCCCCGCCTGTGATAATGCCATATCCGGCTTCAGAGACCTTTTTGGCTACATTGACCGTGAGGTTGTAATAATTGGCATCCTCTCTGGTTCTGGCTGAACCAAAAATTGTAACACATGGGCCAATTTCACTCATTTTTTCAAATCCATTAACAAATTCACCCATTATTTTAAAAATGGCCCATGAGTCATTGGTTTTTATTTCATTCCATCCTTTATGGTGCTTTTCTTTCCTCATATTCTTTTTTTTTACTTACAAGTCAGTTGTATTGTATTATTGACTTAACCGCGCACTTCTAATTTCGAGTTCCTTAATTCAAATTCCTTTTTAAGGTAAAATGACGTATAGCTTTTATCATCTTTAGCAACTTCTTCCGGAGATCCAGCCGCAACTATCATGCCGCCCCCGCGACCGCCTTCGTAACCTATGTCGATTATATGATCGGCCATTTTTATTACGTCCATATTATGTTCTATTACTACAATGGTATTGCCTTTATTGACTAGTTTATTTAAAACCTCCATAAGCACTCTGATGTCCTCAAAATGAAGTCCGGTTGTGGGTTCGTCCAAAATATAGAAGGTGTTTCCTGTATCTCGTTTGGACAATTCAGTAGCAAGTTTTACCCTTTGTGCTTCTCCGCCCGAAAGTGTGGTTGATTGCTGTCCTAATGAAATATAACCCAGTCCGACATCCTGAATAGTCTTTAATTTTCGATGAATCTTTGGTATTTGATCGAAAAAGGCCACGGCTTCATCAATAGTCATTTCAAGAATGTCTGCAATAGATTGTCCTTTATACCTTATTTCCAAAGTTTCCCTGTTAAATCGTTTTCCATTGCAGGTTTCACATTCAACATATACATCAGGTAAAAAGTTCATCTCTATTATTCTTAGTCCTCCTCCCTGACAAGTTTCACACCTGCCACCTTTTACATTAAAACTAAATCTACCTGGTTTATAACCCCTGATAGCGGCCTCAGGTGTTTTAGAAAACAGGGAACGGATTTCTCCGAAAACACCGGTATAAGTAGCAGGATTAGACCTTGGAGTTCTTCCAATAGGTGACTGGTTAATATCTATTACCTTATCAATATTTTCGAGTCCCTTAATAGCCGCATATGGCATTGGTTTTTTTACACCATTAAAATAGTGTGCATTCATAATAGGATAGAGCGTTTCGTTAATCAATGTAGATTTACCACTACCTGAAACACCTGTCACTGCTATCATTTTTCCCAAAGGGAATTCAACCGATACATTTTTCAAATTATTGCCTGTACAACCTGTCAAAACTACGCTTTTTCCATTTCCTTTTCTCCTTGTTTCAGGTATAGGAATCATCTTTTCCCCCGTAATAAATTGGGATGTTAATGTATGCTGATCAATGAGTTCAGACGGAGTTCCCTCCGAGATAATTTCTCCTCCATGTTTTCCTGCCTCCGGACCAATATCAATTACATGATCTGCATTTTCAATCATATCACGGTCATGTTCAACAACAATTACAGAATTTCCAATATCCCTAAGGGATTCCAGTGATCTGATAAGTCGATTGTTGTCGCGCTGATGTAATCCAATACTAGGTTCATCCAATATATATAACACCCCAACCAACTGAGACCCTATTTGTGTAGCAAGTCTTATTCGCTGAGCTTCTCCACCGGAAAGAGACTTTGAACTGCGATTCAGGGATAAATAGTCAAGACCTACATCCAACAAAAACTTTAGTCTTGATTTAATCTCTTTTATGATCTCTTCGGCAATTTTTCTTTGATTTCCTTTTAATTTGGAGTCGAGTTGATCAAAAAAACGAGCGAGATCAGAGATATCCAATTGACATAAATCTGCTATATTCTTATCCTCAATTTTATAATAAAGCGATTCTGTTTTTAGTCTTGAACCATTACAAGCAGGGCAGGTTCTCTTATCCATAAAATCCCTTGCCCAGCGCTTAATTGATCTAGAATCAGCCTGATGATATTGGTTTTTAATAAAGTTGGCGATTCCCTCATAGTCAATATGGTATACTCTTTTTACACCAAGGGTTTTAGAATCAACTTCAAACTGTTCAGAGCCTCCATATAGAATAGTCTTAAGTGCCTCCTCCGGAACAGTGGATATGGCATCTGTAAGTTCAAATTCGTATCGTTTGGCGATGGTTTCTAATTGTTTAAAAGCCCATGAGCGTTTATATTCGCCTAGTGGTGCAATACCCCCTGATTGAATAGATAATTTTTTATTCGGAAAAATTTTATTTTCGTTTACCTCAAAGACATGCCCCAATCCATTACATTCTTTACACATGCCCTTAGGAGAATTGAAGGAAAATGTATTGGGCTCAGGTGTTGGATATGAAATTCCGGTAGTAGGACACATTAAGTCTCTACTGAAATATCTTGGAATTGCTTCACCTTCTTCAAGAATCATTAACACATTATCACCGCTGTACATGGCTGTATTAATTGATTCGGAAAGTCTTTTCTTCAAATTTTCATTATCGTCAATTCTCAGGCGGTCAATAACGATTTCAATATCATGCGTTTTATATCTATCCACCTTCATTCCTTTGGTGATATCCATTATTTCACCATCTACCCTTACCTTTACGAAGCCCTGTTTTCCAATTTGTTCAAAAAGTTCTCTATAATGCCCTTTCCTTGATTTAATAACCGGTGCAAGAATGCTTATCCTTTTTTCAGAATAACTTTCATTAATAAGTTCTTTAATTTTATCATCACTATAACTTACCATTTTCTCACCGGTATTATAGCTATAGGCATCTGATGCCCTCGCAAACAATAATCTAAGAAAATCGTAAACTTCTGTAATTGTTCCTACTGTAGAACGTGGAGATTTCGAGGTTGTTTTTTGCTCTATTGCGATAACAGGAGATAACCCATCAATTTTATCTACGTCGGGCCGCTCCAAACCACCTAAAAACTGTCGTGCATAAGAAGCAAAGGTTTCTATATAGCGCCGCTGACCTTCGGCATAAATAGTATCAAAGGCCAATGAGGATTTACCACTTCCTGAAAGTCCGGTTATTACAACCAGCTTTTCTCTTGGGATGGTTACGTCAATATTTTTTAAATTAAGAACCCGTGCACCCTTGACTTCAATATTCTCCTCGTAATTTATCATTGAATTAGACAAAGTTGCAAAGGTACATTTTTGACGACTAAAAAGGAAGTCTGGTTTCTTTTGATTTTGTTAAAGCGTTGTACATGAATAATTGCCAATTTCATTGCAGGTAACTTGTTCTATTAAGTTCAGCACGAAAATTAAAGACTTCTGGGATAGAAACGAACAATCTAACTAATTAAACCTATTTGAAATAGGACAAGGTATTCCTAGACACAATAATCCCTCGCCAAAATTTTAGTGCATTTAAGCCGGCAGGATAGCAAAAACAAGATTTAAAGAGGGGAAATGAAAGAAATAAATTAAAATATCAGAATATAATTATTCATGATAAGAAGCCATTTTGTACCTACAATAAAATTTATGCTAAGAGATTATACCGCCTCCAGATCTTCCTGATATTCCCTGCGCCGTTTGCTTAATTGATGTGTATGTAATTTATTGGAAATTAAAGATTTAATTGAATTTTTCGAAAAATAGGTATCCCACAACCCTAGAGCTTCAATTGAATTAGTGTGGAATTGACCACTTAAGGATCCTGCTCTCGCATATATTTCTTTTGAATCCATGTTTATTAATTGTATCGTATGAAGGTCATAATAAAGACCATAGTTGCGCTTTATATCATAGATTATCCACTGTCTGTCTCCGAAATTAGATCTAAAGTGTTTTGATACAAGGGGCAATAGGTTATACTCCGGTTCGGCAATACTATAGTGAACACCGTCTATAGAGACATTGAACTTCATAAATGCCTCCATCTGACTTTTTTTCTTACTTACCATATTTGCTAAATGGTTTATTTTAAAAGCCATATCATCGGTTAAATCTAAATGATTATTCGACCCTTTGGCAACTATTTTTTGAATGTATGAATAGAGTAATTGTTCAATACCGGCCGTTTCACTTAGAAATGCAAAATAAATATTTTTCATTACGAGATTGCTTCTTTGGCTTATGCCATTCCAAACTCGTTTGGCTTTGGGTACTTGGGTTAAAATTGTTTGTGTATCGTTAAACAAGCCTTTTTGTACCTCGTCTTTTCTTTGAATGTTAATAACATTGATTTTTTGTTCAAATGCCATGAATACAGAAGTTAAGAATCCATTAAAACTTCCATCATATACCAATATTTTTTCCTTTTCCATAACTTTTAGAATAAACTTAATTGTTTGCTGATTGAATTCTGCGATATTTTTTTAGATGCCTTTTGCTTAATCCCAAATGGTCTCTTTTCTTTTTTTACTTCTCTAACACTTCTTGCAATAAGGCCATCATCTAATCCTCTTTGAGCCCATTGACTAAGTTTTTTGGTAATAATTTCATCTAACATAACTGTGTTCATTTGTATATAATCCAAAAATATGGAAAATATCCTAAATTAGGAAATATTCCTATAATATTTTGGAAATAATCCAAATTTTGTATCTTTGAGTACCCGGGGCTGAAATATATTTTGCAGCAACATAGTACCAGCTGTTTTTGAAAGGTGCATTAGAAAAGGATCGGGTTTTTAAATTGAAGTATAGGTATTAAAGAGAAAATTTAGCAAGATGGGCATAGAAAATGAGCTTACTATTAAGAGATTTATTGAGATTAGACGCGATTTGGGATATACACAAGCAGAGTTTGCAAGGATACTCGGAATTCCCAATACAACTGCCGATATAGAGCGTGGTCGTACCAAACTGTCCGGCAAGGTGGTTGTTGAATTGTTAAAACAATTTAAAGTAAATCCACTATGGTTATTTGGTGATAGTAAGAATCAGCATTTAAATTATTCTGGGACCAGTGTTATTCCTAAAGTTGTTACTGTAGATTCTTCTGAAAATGACAATATGGTTTTGGTAAATGCAAAGGCTGCCGCAGGGTATCCTCAAAATATTCAGGATACGAGTTGGTACAAGCAGCTGCCTGCATTTGATCTCCCACTGCCCGAATTCAGAAATGCCACTTACAGGGGTTTTCAGGTTGAAGGTGATAGCATGCTACCTAATTTGCAGCCCGGGGAATGGGTGTTGGCAAAGGCGGTGGAGGGGCTGGATGATCTTAATCCAAATAAGATGTATGTGGTAGTTCTCCATGACGCCGTATTAGTTAAAAAGATTGAAAAATTACCGGGAAATTCGAAGATACTCTTAATATCACTAAATGAAATCTATCCACCTTACGAAATAGAAGCAGAGCAGATACAGGAACTTTGGCAGGTGAGCAGTAAAATAACTTTTGGGGTAGACGCTACAACAGAAAAAGGCTTGCTAAGACAGTTACAGGAATCAATGGAAGAGTTAAAAAATCAGCTAGGCAAATAAGTATCTCAAAATTGAATGCTATAATTGAGAAAGAATTGCTAACCCAAGCCTTTTTAAATCTAGAAGCCTACTGCAGTATCATCTCCCCGTTTATCTGCACCACCTTCGAGACGGCCGTCGGGTAATACTAAAATTGCATCCACTTTTCCCAAAATAGGTGTGCGATCTTCGTTAATATGGTAACCTTTAGATTTTAGTTCATCTTTTAGCTCATCTGGAAAACCTCCTGTTTCAAAAACGATATGATCAGGCAACCATTGATGGTGAAATCTAGGTGCATTTACGGATTCTTGCATACTTAGATTGAATTCATATGTATTTAGAATCGTTTGAGCTACAGCAGTAATTATCGTAGATCCCCCGGGAGAACCCACAACCATCCATAGCTCACCATCTTTTTCGACAATAGTCGGCGTCATTGAACTTAGCATTCGTTTCTCAGGGGCAATAGAATTGGCTTCAGCACCAATTAAACCAAACATATTTGGCACTCCTGGTTTGGCGCTAAAATCATCCATCTCATTATTTAAGAAGAACCCTAATTCATCACAATATAGTTTGGATCCATATGCTCCGTTCAAGGTAGTAGTCACCGAAACAGCATTTCCCATCGGATCAACAATGGAATAATGAGTAGTCTCTTTACTTTCTACAATCTCTATTTTACCGTGCTCTACCTCACTAGATTGTGTGGCAGCTGTAAATGAAAAGTTTCCCATACGACTTTTAAGATAATTCTTGCTTAGTAAAACGTCGAGAGGGATAACAACAAAATCCGGATCTCCCAGGAAAAAGTTTCTGTCGGCATAGGCCCGCCTTGCTGCCTCCGTAAACAACTGAATAGATTTCGCAGAATTATGACCATAGTCTGAGATATCATAAGGCTCAATCATCTTAAAAATTTGATTTATCGTTACTCCGCCACTACTTGGTGGACTCATTGAAATTATCCTTAAATCTTTGTAATTAAACACTATAGGTTGTCGCCACTTGGCCTCATACTTTGCCAAATCTTCCTCAGTTACAAAACCTCCCTTTTCCTGAATAAACCTGGCCAGTATTTTTGCAGTTTCTCCTTTATAAAATTCATCCCTTCCGTTTACTGCTATTCTTCTCAAAGTAGTAGCAAGAGCTGGATATCGCAGTGTGTCTCCCGGTTCACATTTATTATAAAATAAAGTGTTTTCACCATTCACGCTTCTGATCTCATCCCAATACCTATCTAATCTGGCGGCTTGTTTTGGAGTTACCTCAACCCCTTGATCAACCAGTTCTATTACCGGGTCTATAATATCTTTTATAGGCAAAGTGCCGAATTTTTTATGTACTTCAAAGATGCCGGCAATAGTTCCGGGAACACCCGTGCCACTTGCCCCGATTGTGCTCATGCCCGGAATAACATTGCCCAGGGAATCCAGATACATATCTTTATGGGCTGCCAATGGCGCTTTTTCACGGTAATCAATGGCGCCAATATTGCCATCATTTTTACGGTATACCATAAAACCCCCTCCACCAAGATTACCGGCAAAAGGATAGGCCACTGCCAGTGCAAGTTCAGTTCCAACCATAGCATCAAAAGCATTCCCACCTTTTTCAAGTATGTCTGCACCTATTTTTGAGGCCTCTTTCCTCGCAGATACTACCATGGCATTTTTGCTCACTAACCCGGTTGGTGGATTTGGTTGTCTTTTACATTGTGTAAAAAGGATTAGTGCAAAAAATAGAATTAGTATTCGCATATTGAAATATATTTTTGTTTCGAAAAGGCTTCTAATTCTTTAAAAAAAGAAGTAAACTCACACTCAAATGCATCATAGTCTTTTTCCAGATCAAGGATAGCGTAATTCATTTTACTTTTATTGTTGGTTCTTCTGTTCATACCACTTAAAACCCTGCTTATCCCATCCATTTTGGCATAGTTGAGGAGCCAATTATCACTAATCATATATGGAATCATTCGTTTAGTATTATCAGGCAGTATGGTAATGTTATCTTTCAGCAAATCATAAAAATTATCTACATATAGTTCCAAAGGAGTATCCGAATACTGCTTCCAGTTTTTAGCTAAAAAATGATCATAAAAGATATCGACTATTACCCTGCTGTAGTGACTGTAATTATTATGCAATCTTTTACTACTCGTTTTTGCTATAGGATGTGAATCTGTATACGTATCTATTTCCCTATGCAACAGTATACCTTTTTGTATTCTGTCCGGCAAGTGCTTGTATTTATTACCTCTTATACTGTCGGCAATGAAGTTTCCGATAGTTATTTCGTCATCTCCGAAGGAGAGATATATATGAGCTAAGAAATTCATTTAGTACGAATATAATCTTCACAATGGAATTTACAAATTTGGAGCGCATCTTAATTATCAAGACATGTATATTTGCAAAAACTATTTAGAAACTTATGACATTAATAAAATCTATATCGGGTATAAGAGGTACCATAGGAGGGAAGCCAAATGATAATCTGACTCCCATTGATACCGTAAAATTTGCAGCAGCGTATGGTACATGGTTAAAAGACTATTCCAAATCAGATAAGTTAAAAGTTGTTGTTGGACGAGATGCCCGTCTATCTGGAGAAATGATTCAGAATTTGGTGATATCTACATTGGTTGGGCTTGGAATAGATGTAATAGATCTTGGATTGTCTACCACCCCTACCGTTGAAATAGCGGTTCCTTTGGAAAAGGCGCATGGGGGTATTATTCTTACGGCAAGTCACAATCCAAAACAATGGAATGCACTAAAACTTTTAAATGAAAAAGGCGAGTTTCTTGATGCAGCCCAGGGAGCAATTATTCTTGAATTGGCGGAAAAAGAAAATTTCAATTTTTCTGAAGTTGATGAACTTGGAACTATCACCAAAAATAACGCTTATATAGATATTCATATAGATGAAGTCCTGAATTTGCCTTTAGTCAATGCAGAGACGATTAAAAAGTCCGGGTTTAAGGTCGTTGTGGATGGAGTTAACTCAACCGGGGGAATAGCAATTCCCAAATTACTTGAAACTTTGGGAGTGGAAGTTATTAAGTTGTATTGTGAGCCCACCGGGCATTTTCCACATAATCCTGAACCACTAAAAGAACATTTAGGAGATATTTGTGAACTTGTTGTAAAGGAAAAAGCCGATTTTGGAATAGTTGTAGATCCAGATGTAGACCGTTTGGCATTTATCTGTGATGATGGAGAAATGTTTGGAGAAGAGTATACCTTAGTAGCTTGTGCAGACTATGTGCTTGGGAAAACAAAAGGAAATACCGTTTCCAATTTATCGTCTTCCAGGGCACTCAGGGATATTACTATGAAGCATGATGGTGTTTATGAAGCAGCCGCTGTAGGTGAGGTGAATGTTGTAAAGAAAATGAAAGATAATAATGCCATCATTGGCGGTGAAGGTAATGGGGGAATTATCTACCCCTCAAGTCACTACGGCAGGGACTCTCTGGTTGGGACGGCTTTATTTTTAATGCTTATGGCAGAGAAAGGAGGTTCGGTTAGAGAACTAAGAGACAGCTACCCCAGTTACTTTATGAGTAAGAAGAAAATTCAATTAACACCTGAATTGGATGTCGATAAGATATTGGAGTCAATTTCTGAAAGCTACAAAGACAAAGAAATCTCTACAATTGATGGAGTAAAAATAGATTTTGAAGAGAGTTGGGTGCATTTAAGGAAGTCTAATACCGAACCAATTATTCGAATATATACTGAGGCAAAAACTCAGGTTGAAGCTGCTTCCTTAGCAGATAAAATCATAGGAGAGATAAAAGAGATAGCCGGTATATAAGATAAAATACGGGCTACAATAGAGTAATACTCTATTTTAAAGAAATTTTGCAGGTACTTTATCCCTGTGTTTCCATCGACGGTGAGTCCACAGATAGTAAGCAGGGTTCTGTATTATTTCTTCTTCTGTAAGACGTAGGAACTGGTCAGTAATTTCATTCTCTTTGGTCTTACTACCTTCTGTGGCAATCGTAATGAATTCTGTGCTATAATACCCTCGTTTTACTTTACTAACTTTTGCAAAGACAACGGCATGGTCATACTTTCTGGCTAATATTTCAGGACTATTGTACACTGGCACCTTTATATTCATAAAATTTGTCCAGTATTGGGCAAGGTGCGCCTGTGGGGACTGATCACTCACAATTCCGTACACGCCTCTAATGCCTTTTTGGTGATTGCGTGCCATTGTAATTACAGTCTCCTTTTGAGAAATTGGTGTTGTACTCCATATACCCCTGATTTTTTTAATCAATCTGTCAAAATAAACATTATCAATTTTTTGATAGACAGCAAACCCCTTAGATTTCACATGAATATTTACTATGATACTCCATTCCCAATTGCCAAAATGCGGAAACATAACCAGTATACTGCGTTCTTTTTCTAAATCCAGAAGCAAATCAATATTGGGCAGCGCGTAACGTTTCTTTAATTCTTCTTCACTAATATTTAGGGTTTTAATAGTTTCCAGTAACATATCACACATGTGCTTATAAAATGCCTTCTGGATATCTTTTTTCTCTTTTTCAGTTTTATCTGGAAAAACCAGGGTCAAATTATTATAAACCACTTTCTTTCTGTACCCAACAATACGGTAAACAAGAAAATACATCAGATCAGAAAAAAAATAAAAAAGCCCGTAAGGTAGTATTGAGATTAACCATAAAAATGGGTAGGCAAGAATATATACAAGACGTTGCATGTTTAAAATAAATATGGGCAAATATAGCTATATTTGGCGCTTAATTAAATTGACATTTTTATGAATTTACATCTTGCTACAATTGCAATAATAGTTGTAAATGTTTTAATATCCCTAAGAGGTTTTAACAATGTAATTTTCTTTGATCGCTATAAGTTTACAATAGGTGCAATAAAGGCGGGCCAGCGCGATAGAATGGTGACTTCAGGATTTCTACATGTAGATATTTCTCACCTCTTCATGAATATGTTTACGTTATATTTCTTTGCTCCGGTCGTAATTAATTGGTTTGGCTGGGAAAAATTTTTGATAATTTATTTTGTTAGTCTTGTTGCAGGGAGTTTACTGGCCCTTTTTTTTCATAAAGATGAACCTTTTTATAGCGCTGTAGGAGCAAGTGGTGCAGTTACCGGAATATTGTATGCGGCTATTTTACTGCAGCCGGATATGCGACTTGGGATTATGTTTATACCAATCCCCATCCCGGCATATGTTCTGGGTCTGGCCTATATGCTATACTCCATTTATGGGATGAAAAAGCGCCTGGGTAATATAGGGCATACAGCTCACTTTGGTGGGGCCATTGGAGGGTATGCCACATCCTTGCTATTTAAACCAGATTTAATAGTTACAGATACCCTAATGGTGATACTTCTGGCCATTCCTATAATCATTCTTTTTATTCTGGAAAAATTAGGTAAAATTTAGAAATACCGGCCTGATTAAGTAAGTTTAAACCTACGTATTTTTCAGAAAAAATAAATAATATTAACTACTAATCCTACCGTTTGTCGAAAAAAGCCTTGTAGTTATATACCTTTTTTGTTCTTTTGCCGTTAATTAATTACCCAAAATTAGTTAAATAACCTACTTATGATTAAGAGAATCCCCATTTTATTTATGGCCTCGATGGCCTTTTTTGTATCCTGTAGTGACGAAACAACCGTTTTCGTTGATGAACAACAGGAGAATCTTATCTTAGAAAATGATTTCGTAAAGTTAAGCGGCAGTGTTAATTTCGATAATTCCGGAGTGCTGGATATTTTTGAAGACGAACAAAATACAAATAAGCAATTCTCAACCGCGAAAGCAGATGAAGCAGGAGATTATCCTATATCACTTGTGGCACAGGTAAATCCGCCAAGCCTTGGTGGAAGTACTGTTTTAACGGCATCGCATGTTGATGTTGAAGGAGATTATGCCTATGTTTCCTACAATTTGGCAGGTGAAGACTATTATGGTGCAATAGATATTGTAAATATTTCTGATCCTCACAATCCTGTGGTTACCTCGCGACTTATCTATTTGAATTCGGATATAAATTCGTTACAATATTCAGATGGATATTTATATGCGGTAGGGGGGCTGAATAAAGAGGCATCTTTTACTGCTACTTCCAGCTCATTTGTTACTAAAATAAAAATTAATGCCGGAGGCACTATGGATTTAGGCGCCGGTATTCTTTATGGTTACCAACCTGGTGATAATGCAACAGATATAGAAGTGGATGGTAAGGAAGTTTATGTTACCAGTGGAAAAAATGGATCTGTTACGATTTATGACGCGAAAGATTTTGATATTAAAAAGGAAGAATTATTTTCAGATCTACGGTCATTGGCGTTCGACAATAATAAAGTAGCTTTATTGGATGCAGGCTTTGGCTTACGCATACTGGATGATAATTTAAAGACTAAAAAAGAAATTCCGATTAGTTCCGACTTTGGATCATTTACTAAAAGAACGGTTGATTTTTTAGAAGATAAAATTGTTGTAGCCGAAGGAAGTAATGGCGTTGGATTATATTCTTATGATTCGGGTACCCGTTTGCAATATATACCAATAAGTATTGATC
>JABDPH010000525.1 GCA_013042925.1 Eudoraea sp. | reverse complement strand
CCGATACCTTGTTCTATGGGTGTTGGGTCATAAGGATCCGGGAGATGCCCGGTTTGGCACCTTTCTACCATTTTTACATATTCCGGGTGATACCTATACCCGCCATCACTGCTTCCTTTCGCTGTAGATAATTTGCCATTCTCCCCCCAAAGGTTCCCCTGACCAATATCGTGGTCATCAGGAATAGTAATACATGGTCTGTTCCTGAAAGTTTCCCTAAACTGCAGGCCGAATTTAAGCCAGGCGGCCGTATGTTCCGTGTGATCATATGACTGGTCACCGGCAAAAAACATAATATCCGGGTCCTGGTAATTAATATTCCTTACGTAATTTCTCCTCAAACCCCTGTCCTTATTTGAATTACAGGAAAGCGCAGCCATTACTATTTCATTCTTATCATCTGGATTTTTGCGGATTGTTCCTTCAAAATATGCCCCCTCCCCATGGGTAATTCTGTATTTTATATCTTTTGAATAGTCCCAGTTTTCTATCCTGAAAAGAGTGGACCAACCTAATTCATTTACGTCCTGTTTCTGGACTACATTCCATTTACCATCTGTGTAAAGCGCCAAACTAATTGTCCTTGTTTCTTTGGGATAAAGGGGATAGAGTTGAGCAGTTAATTTAAGGACATTGGCATGAACGGTATAAAGACCGAAAGCCACTACACTGTCTCGGTTTACTTTGAGATTGATAATTTCATTAGGAGCTCTGTTCCACCAGTCATTGGTTGCAAGAGTGTCTATATTTTTAAATGGAGATGGAAATGGAGTCGCTTGAGGCTGAGAAAAGCTTGATTGGAATTGTAATATAAACAACAGCAGGCAACAGTTTATAAGTTTATGCATAGAAGAGTTGATCTAACGTATAAGTTGTAAGGATTGAGTATTTTAGTTGACTGAAAAGCATGATGTAAAGCATATTTTCAGCACTTATTAAATGTATAAATTTATTTATGGAAAACCACCAGGAGGCCCGGCTTATTTTTATTTATAATGCAGATTCAGGATTGAGAAATTCGCTTTTGGATGGTGCTCATAAAGCATTAAGTCCAAATACATATCAGTGCAATCTCTGTGATTTAACCTATGGTGTTTTTAAAGAGAGAAAAGCATGGAAGAAATTCCGGGAAGAAATGGCGTGGAATACGGAGTTTCTGCATAAGGATGAATTTAAAAAACAATATGCTTCTAAATTTGGGCATAAATTTGAGTTTCCAATCGTTCTGATCGCCTTAGATGAGGAATTACAGGTATTTATTTCTGCGAGAGAACTCAATGAGTTAGAAACTATGGAAGCCTTAATTAATTTAATCAATAAGAGAGGCAAGGAAATTACTGCGTAATGGATTAGGCTTTATTTTCTTTAAAAATCCCTGTATTTATTTCCTCGATATAATCTAAAACCTCTTCCCTGCCCATACCATTAGACGAAGATGTAACAAAATGATTTGGAACTTCTTCCCAGACTCCTGAAAGCAGTTGATCCAGGTAATTTTTCACATTTCTTTCAATCGCTTTAGGCTTCAGCTTGTCTGCTTTGGTAAATATTATAGTAAAAGGAATTCCTTTCTCACCCATCCATTGCATGAATTCGAGATCTATTTTCTGAGCTTCATGTCTTATATCAATTAATAGAAAGGCACATACTAATTGTTCTCTTTTAAGGAAGTAATCGGTAATATATTTCTGAAATGTTTTTTTATCCTTTTTAGATACACGGGCATAGCCATATCCGGGCAGATCAACCAGGAACCATTGGTCATTTATTTTAAAATGATTGATGAGTTGAGTTTTTCCAGGTCTGCCTGATGTTTTTGCAAGACTCTTTCTTGAGGTTAGCATATTGATAAGTGAAGATTTTCCCACATTGGATCTTCCTATAAAGGCATATTCCGGTAAAGGCTGATTGGGGCACTTCTCCACACTTGAGTTGCTCATTACAAAGTCGGCAGACTTTATCTTCATGTCGGTAAGTGTATTAGAATTTGCGCTTTTGTAACCATTCGTCCAGAATGACATTGAATTCATTGGGATGTTCCATCATAGGTGCATGGCCGCATTTTTCTATCCAGAATAGTTCCGAGTCCGGCAGTAATTCATGGAATTCCCGGGCAACATTAGGAGGGGTTACAGAATCATTTTCGCCCCAAATAATACAAGTTGGGGTCTTCATTTTTGGTAAATCCTTGGACATATTATGTCTGATAGCACTTTTGGCTATAGCCAGTGTCTTCACTAATTTACTTCTGTCATTTACAGTGGCATAAACTTCGTCCACAATTTCTTCTGTTGCAACGGCAGGATCATAAAATACATCCTGTGCCTTCTTTTTAATAAACTCATAATCGCCTCGCTTGGGGTAGCCATCTCCCATAGCGCTTTCATAAAGTCCGGAACTTCCCGTTATGACAAGGGCTTTCACCATTTTAGGATAAAGTTTCGTATGTAATAAACCTACATGACCTCCAAGAGAATTTCCTAATAAAATTACATCTTTGAATCCTTTATATTCAATAAATTCTTCCAGGAACCTGGCAAAGTTTTTTACATTGGTTTTTAATAATGGCAAAGAGTAGATTGGCAATTCAGGAATTAAAACTTTATAACCTTTTTTTGGAAAATAGTCGGTTACCCCGTGAAAATTACTGAGCCCTCCCATAAGACCGTGAAGAATAATCATAGGAGTTCCTTCTCCTACCTCAATAAACCTGTATTCACCTTCTTTTTTAATGTGCTCTTCCATTAAATGCTACTTCTGTCTTCAGTGGGCAAATATAGGCATTTCCTTATAATACATATACTTTTCGAAAAAAGAGGGTACCTTTATAACGGCTTATTTTTAATCAAAAATAACGGTCTTTAAGAATTCTTGACAGCAGTTTAAATGGCTGGACTTTACATTCTACTTCTCATATTTTCAAGAATTTTTTTTCAACAAAGTGGTAATTTGTGGTAAATTGTGGTAATAATTTCTATATATTTGAGTTTATAATAGAAAACCAGCCGATTTAAGTGATAAGTTTTATAGGGACATATGATTGCAAAGCTGATGTAAAAGGGCGGATAATGATACCCGTAACTCTTAAAAATCAGATGGCCCCTGTTCTCAACAAGGGCTTTGTCATAAAACGCTCCGTATTTCAGCCTTGTCTGGAGTTGTATCCTATGGATGAATGGAATCTGTTAATGGAAAAAATGAATAAAAAGAACAGGTTCAAGAAGAAAAACAATGATTTTATTAGGCGTTTTTCGGCCGGTGTGAAACCCCTGGAAATAGATGGTACAGGTAGATTGCTAATACCCAAAAATCTGGTGTCTATAGCAGGGATCAGCAAGGAAGTGGTTTTGAGTTCGGCTATAAACATTATTGAGATTTGGGATAAGGATAGCTATGAAAAAGTAATTGATGAAACTGCAGAAAATTTTGCAGAATTAGCGGAAGAGGTAATGGGTGATGATGGAGACGAACTATCATAACCCTGTTTTATTAAAAGAATCCGTTGACGGGCTCAATATATTGGAGAATGGAATATATGTAGATGTGACTTTTGGCGGAGGGGGGCATTCCAGGGAGATTTTAAGAAGATTGGGCAGTGAGGGTGCTTTGTTTGCATTTGATCAGGATGAGGAAGCTTTGAAAAATGCGATAGATGATGACAGGTTTACCCTGATCAATGAAAATTTTAGATATATAAAGCAGTTTTTAAAGTTCTATGGCATAAAAAAAGTAAATGGAATCTTAGCAGATTTTGGGGTTTCTTCTCATCAGTTTGATAAGGCCGAACGGGGTTTTTCTACCCGTTTTGATGCTGACCTGGACATGAGGATGAGTGCCAGAAACAAGAAGAGTGCTTATGAAGTAGTTAATTCTTATACCTATGATGATTTGAGAAGTGTTTTGTTTCGATATGGCGATTTACGACGTGCAGATGCAATGGCAAAAACAATAGTAGAGTACAGAGAAAAATCACCGTTAAAAACAACTGCCGATTTAAAAATGGTACTTAAGGAATTTCTGCCAAAGTTCAGAGAAAACAAAGTTTTGGCTCAGGTGTATCAGGCAATACGGATTGAAGTTAATCAGGAATTAGTGGCAATAGAAGAATTCTTATTGCAAACACCGGAGATAGTGGACAAAGGCGGTCGGCTAAGTTTAATTAGTTATCACTCTTTGGAAGATAGACTGGTTAAGAGGTTTATTAGAGCAGGAAGTTTTTCGGGTGAAGCGGAAAAGGACTTTTACGGAAATATTAATGTACCCTTTAAAAAGGTAGGCAAATTAATAGTTCCTTCTGCCGATGAAATTGCCAGGAATAGCAGAGCGCGTAGTGCAAGGTTGCGAATAGCAGAACGAATATAAATTATGGATTTAGAATAAAAACAGTATAAGGCTCATGAGAAAAGGGATCATAGATATTTTAAAAGGCAAGTTTCTGGTTAGTGGAGATGCACCCAAAAATTGGCTCTTTATAATTTTTGCTTCCGGTTTAGCAACCATAATGATTGCCAGTTCTCACAGTGCAGACAAGAAAGTACATCAGGTCGCTGCATTGAATGAACAGGTAAAAGAATTAAAGAACGAATTCGTGGATATGCGCTCAGATGTGCAACGATTGAAATTAGAATCAACCATTACGCAATATGTTAAGGATGAAGGTCTTTTTCCTTCAGAAGCGCCACCAAAAAAGATTAAAGTAAAAACTAATAAAAAATAAGTGGCTATCACTGAAAAAAAAATATTAACCAGACTTTATATAGTATCAGCATGCCTGTTCGTGTTTGCGCTTGCCGTGGCAGTAAAACTGGTCAGTATTCAGATGGTGCATGGCAATAAGTACAAGGAGATAGCTCTAAAACGCACGGAAAAGCTTTTTACAATTGCACCTAACAGGGGAAATCTCTATTCAGATGATGGCAGTTTGCTGGCTACATCGGTCTCCAGATATACAATACGTTTTGATGCGGTTACTGTAAAGAACACCGATTTTGAAGAAGAAGTACAGCCTTTGTGTGACGCACTTTCAAATCTGCTCGGAAAACCCTCTGCTCATTATGAGCAAATTTTAAGAAAAGCAAAAGCAAATAAAAACAGATACGCTTTAGTAGTAAGGAATCTTGACTATTCAGATTATATGGAGGTTAAGGAATTCCCACTTTTTAATAAAGGGCCAAATAGGGGTGGTTTTATTGTGGAACAAAAAACTGTTAGAGAACATCCTTTGGGAAAAATAGCAGAAAGAAGTGTTGGATATGAAAGATTTGATGAAAATGGTTATGTGACCAGGGTAGGACTCGAAGGTGCCTTTGGAAATTACTTAAGAGGAATAGAAGGGAAAAGATTAAAACAGAAAATTGCCAAAGGTCAGTGGAAACCTATTGGTTTAGACAATATTGTAGAACCTAAGGATGGGTATGATGTAGTTTCAACTATCGATATCAATATTCAGGATATTGCTCATCATGGACTTTTGACTCAGTTGGAAAAGTATAAAGCAGATCATGGATGTGTCATAGTAATGGAAACGAAAACGGGTGAAGTAAAAGCAATTTCAAATCTTGGCAGGACAGAGGATGGCAAATATTACGAGAGATTGAATTATGCAATAGGCGAATCTCATGAACCCGGATCTACATTTAAATTAATGTCTCTGGTTGCTGCACTCGAAGATCAAAAGATAGACACAAGTACAGTAATTGATACTGAAAAAGGTCGTTGGAGAATATACGATAGAACGGTTAGAGACTCGAAACATGGGGGTTATGGAAAAATATCGATGGCAAAGGCGTTTGAAGTTTCTTCAAATACTGCTTTTGCCAAAATGGTTCATAACAGTTACAAAGAAGAACCATCGGTCTATGTAGATCGACTCATGTCTATGGAGCTCCATCAGGAACTTGGGATGCCCATTAAAGGCGAGGGCAAGCCTGTTATCAGATATCCTGGAGATAAGGGGTGGTCTGGTATCTCCCTTGCATGGATGTCTCATGGCTATGAAGTATCCTTAACACCGCTGCAGACACTTGCTTTTTACAATGCAATAGCTAACGACGGTCAATTGGTTCGCCCCAGATTAATAAAAGAAGTTAAGGAATGGAATAAAACCATATACACATTTGATAAGGAAGTAATTAATAGGGCTATTTGTTCTAAGGAGACCGCAAAACAGGTAAAGGACTTAATGAAGAATGTAGTCGAAAAAGACCATGGAACCGGACATCGCCTCTATTCTCCAAACTTTTCAATGGCAGGTAAGACAGGAACTGCTCAAAAGAACTACGTTACACGAGACCCCGATAAATTGAGATATATATCAACTTTTGCCGGGTATTTTCCTGCAGATGATCCAAAGTACTCTTGCATAGTGGTGATCCATGAACCGGATAAAAGTGTAGGCTATTACGGGGCCGACGTATCTGGGCCTGTATTTAAATCCATCGCCAGAAAAATTTATGCCAACAACCCTTTAATAGACGAAATAGAAACCTTAGAACCTTCTAATGATGATTTGGAGGCAAGTTTTCAAAACTACTATACAGAGGCACAAAAGAATTATAATCAAATGCCAGATGTGAAAGGCATGAGCGGAATGGATGCAATTTCTATCCTTGAAAACATGGGCCTTGAGGTAGAGGTAAAAGGAAATGGAAAGGTGAAAAAGCAATCAATCTCTAAGGGAACAGATTTAAGAAAAGTGAAGAAAATAATATTGGAACTCTCATGAAGCCCCTAAAAGATATACTATATGGTGTTAGTCTTACTGCTGTGAGCGGATCAACCGGGGTATTGGTGAATACTATTTGTTTTGATTCCAGAAAAGTTGCTAAGGGTAATGTTTTTGTAGCCATCAAAGGTACTTTAACCGATGGGCATGAATATATTGAAAAGGCGATAGCTGCTGGAGCTAATTCTATTGTGTGCGAAAATCTTCCGGGAAATCTAATCAATGATATAACTTATGTGGAAGTTCTTGATGCCAACCAGGCCCTCGCCATTATGGCATCAAATTTCTATGATAATCCCTCCAAAAATCTAAAGCTTGTAGGTGTTACCGGAACTAATGGCAAGACTACAGTTAGCAGTTTGTTGTATCAA
>JABDPH010000522.1 GCA_013042925.1 Eudoraea sp. | reverse complement strand
TATATATCCTTCTTAAAATCCAAAGGGTATTTTACCAATAATATTGAGATAGTAGATCTTGAAGGTCTTCAGGGAGTTTCTGGACTAAAGGCAATAAGAGCTGAGATTCTTTATAAGAAGAATTCAGAAGACGAAAAAACCTTTACCTATGAGGATCTCATGGAAGAATTAAAAGCCTAGGAATACCGGTGAGATCGGTAAGCTAAACCTGGCTTAAATGTTTAAACGCAAGGGCAAAGGCTATTACAGTGGCAATAATACCTACTACGAAGATACTATAGGTCCAACGCAATATCTTATATTTTCTGTGGAGCACCAACCCTAGAAAATATAGGTCTTTAGTGAGCGAAGAATAAATATAATCTTTGTCTTTAACCAATTCCTGAAGGGCCAGCTCATACTCTTTCAATTTCATTTTATGAAAATTTCCAAAGAATAGAAGGTTCACTTTTTTATTGGCTACATCATCCTTGCTGAATTTGCCACTGCCTACATTTGGACGAGTTGCAATAACCGCCATAACCATTGAAGTAACTGTAAATATTAAAAAAATTATGGTTGGGTAAATAAGATAGGCATTGGAGGGATTGTCCAGTTTTGGTATTAGGTTAGACAATACTACAGAAATAATAATTGCGTTGACAGACAACAAAATATTTGCTTTGGTGTCTGCAATTTCACTAAGTGTCAGGTGGTTTTTTAAGGTTACCCTAAACAGGGTTTGTATGCCCCTATCCGGGCTTTCACTTTTATATTGAGCCTTGAGCTTTTCTTTTTTTGCAATTTCTTTTTCCTTTTTTACCTCTTTTACCAGAATCCTTAGATTTTTGTCTTTGCGCTCCTGCCAGTTTGCCCTGGCATAATCTGTATAATAATGGTGTTGAGTTCTTAACATTTTAATGTTCTCCTCCATCCATTCTTTAATAGAATAATCGGCTATGCCTAGGAGTAAAAGTTCTTCTCGTAGTAATTCACAGGTTTCCAAATAGCTTTTTTGTGCAAAATGAGAGGCATCGGCATCCCGGATTATTTCTTCGCTCAGGTTTTTGGGTTCATAGATCATTTGTGTGGCCATAATGCAATCCTGAACCTGATTGATGCTCTCTTCATCGTATCCTTCCTTTTCCAGAAATTCTTTTGCTATTTTACAGCTACTGCTTTCATGGGCCTCATATCCCATGGTATATCCGGTATCATGTAACCAGGACGCCAATAACAGGACTTCTTTTTCCTTGTCCGCCAGTTTATGTGCTTCAAGTAATTCCTGAGTACTTTTTACGACTCTTTGTGTGTGTCTTAGATTATGGTAAAGATATTTAGGGTCTAATTTCGTGGATAGTAAATCAACGACAAAGGCTTCGGTTTTTAAAAGAATTTCAGACATATATCAAATTTATAAAACAAAATTTAGAAATTCTGTGGTTTGTACAAATGTATATAACTTGTTCCAAGTTTGAATGGGTCAACCTTGAAATCAATATAAATGGTATTTTCCGGGCAAATCTTTTAATAATTACACTATCAGCATCTTTTCTACAAGCTAAATAGAATTCTTATAGTTTAATTATCTTTAAAGTTGTACTGGCTCTTTTTAACAAGAAATCATTAATAAAAGAAGCATAGGAGTTTTGAGTTTTAACTTTGTATTTTGGCTGATAATTTATGCTTGCATCAAATCATCCAAGTTTAAAAGCAACATTTAATAAAAATGAAACGAATACATAAGGCATTAGCTGCAATTGTTGGTCTTTTAGTTTTATATTCCTGTGCAACATACAAGGCTCAATACAAGGGTGAGAACTTAATTTCAAAACAAACAGAAAGTGAAATTTTACACTCTTTTTATTTAATTGGAGATGCCGGGTATTCGCCTATAGGATCAAAATCTGAGGCACTACAGTCTTTTGAAATAGCACTAAAAGGCGCCTCCAAAAATAGTACAGCCTTGTTTTTAGGAGACAATATTTATCCAAAAGGCTTGCCGGGAAAAGGAGCTAAGGGCAGGGAATTTGCAGAACATCAGTTGAATGTTCAAACCGAGGTTGTAAAAGATTTCGCAGGGAGGACAATTTTTATTCCAGGAAACCACGATTGGTATAGTGGAGGACCTAAAGGTCTTGAAAGACAGGAAGAATACATTGAGGATAAGCTTGGGAAAAATACCTTTCTTCCGGAGGATGGCTGCCCAATCCGCAAAGTTGAAATCAATGATGAGGTTGAGTTAATTGTAGTGGATACAGAATGGTACCTTACCAAATGGGATAAGTTTCCAACATTAAATGACAATTGTGAAATTAGAACCCGCAACCGTTTTTTTCTGGAATATGAAAGCCTTATTAAAAAGGCGAGAGGCAAGACTACAGTGATTGCTTTACATCACCCATTGTTTACCAATGGCCCTCATGGCGGCCAATTTTCAGTAGGACAGCATATGACCCCAATCCCGGTTTTGGGGACTTTAAAAAATGTACTCCGGAGAGCAGGTGGTGTTTCTCCTGCGGATATACAATACAAAAGATACAATGAATTCAGGGATCGAATAATTACCCTATCTCAGGATAATGATAAAATAATTTTTGTGTCCGGACATGAGCACAGCCTTCAGTATTTGGTTGAATCCAACTTACCGCAAATAGTCAGCGGGGCGGGATCTAAAACTACACCAACTCGAAATGTTGGTGGCGGTCAATTTTCCTATGGATCTCCGGGTTATGCCAGATTGGATGTTTTTAAAGATGGTTCTTCTCATGTAAGCTTCTTCTCAACAAAAGAGAACAAAGTGGTATTTGAAACTGAGGTGCTACAAGAAGATCGTCCAATAATAACTGATTATCCCGACAACTTTCCACAAGAAAAAACGGCTTCAATATACACCAGGGAAGAAACGGATAAGGGCAAGACTTTTAAAT